>DATCKB010000347.1:0-3297 GCA_036562505.1 Parasegetibacter sp.
GCAAAGGGCGTATCCTTATGGGGAATAAATGGCCCGATTCCCACCATCGCAGGCTGAAATCCACATATTAGCTCCATATCTTCTGCAAGGGTCTCCGGTGTCTGGAAAGGCGAACCCACCATCATTCCACAGCCAGTTTGATAGCCAATTTCCTTTAACTGCCACAGACATTTAATTCGATGCTCAAAGGACATTTCTTTAGGATGTAATTTTGAATAATGTTCAGCATTAGCAGTTTCATGGCGCAAAAGATATCGGTCTGCTCCAGCTTCAAACAAAGCTTCATAGCTTTCCCTGCTGCGTTCTCCTATTGAAAGAGTAATAGCGCAGTCTGGATACCTCTTCCTGATTTCTGATATCAGCGGGACAAGCCTTTCATCAGTATAATAACCGTCCTCACCGCTTTGCAGAACGAAAGTGCGGTATCCAAGTCTGTAGCCCTCACTACAGCAGTAAAGAATTTCTTCATTCGTTAGCCTGTAACGGCTTAAACGGCTATTTGATTTGCGAATACCACAGTAATAGCAATCATTTTTGCATACATTGGAAAACTCGATGATTCCACGAAAGTATATTTTGTTCCCGAAATGTTCCTTTGTAATTCTTTGAGCAATGGAAGCGGCATAAGCTCGATCTTCCTCGGTATAAGTGCTAATCAGCGTCGCCCATTCATTATGTGTAAGTCTTTTATATTGATTCAATTTATCAATTAAACTTTTATTATCCATTTCTTCCTCCTGCAGAAATATAAGTAGTTTTCACATGAGTGCCAGGCAATGCAGAAAGCCGATCAGTAAGGGAAAGTACACGGTTTAGCGGCGCATCCATCATCAGGGATATAATATTTACATTTACCTTTCTGTATGGAATTCCCATTCGCCCGATAAAGTCTTCACCATATTCGTGCAACAGATGATTTAGCTTATCTGCTGTCTCTGCGCTCTCCATAAGAACGGTAATTCCTGCAATTACACTTTCTTCACCCGACAAATTGTTATAGGTTTTTGAGCCTATTTCAACTGGAATAACGTCTGGATACATACCTTCAGCGGTTTCCAGGGAACCGATGACCGCGCTAACACCAAAAAATTGTGCTATGTTTTCTTCAGTCACTACCTCTCGACTATTTCCAAAATAATATGTTCCATCCTTTGACAACATTAAAGCTTTATTGCTCCAGCGAAGTGCATGGGCAGGATAATGGGTATTGAAGACACAGGTAATTCCATCCCGTGATAGTTGGGAAATCAGATTCAACACCAATAGCTGATTCTGAAAATCCAAATTTGATTCTGGTTCATCAAAGACTATAAGTTCTGGTTCAGAAGCTAATGCTCTGGCAATGAGAACCATTTGATATTCGCCACCGCTAAGCTTAGCACAGGAGCGATGTCTTATATATTCAAGATTCGTTTTTTGAATAGCAGAATCCACTGCTTTCATGTCCTTCTTTCTGGGAGTAGAAAAGCTGCCAATTTCTCCGGCCCTGCCCAGAAGAATCATATCTTCCACAGTATACGCGACAGGTGCCTGACGGACCTGCGGCACATAGGAAACCCTCTGCCATAGTCGTCTTTGTGGAATGTGACTAATTTCCTCACCATCTATTAATGTAACTCCTCTTTTCCATTTCATAAAGCCCAGCATACAGCGCAAAAGGGTTGTCTTTCCCGCTCCGTTAGGACCGAGGACGGCTAGTACATCACCGGAATTTAGGGTAAAGTTTATATTGTTCAAAATTATTCGCTCGCTTTTTGTATAGCTAAATACACCATTCATTACTTCAAGCTTCATAGGGTCCACCCCCTGTTTTTCCTCAAAAGAAAGACGAAAAATGGAGCACCAACGATAGCAGTTAATATGGAAATGGGAATTTCCATCGGCGATACTGTTCGTGCAATTGTATCAACAATCATCATAAACCCAGCACCAATGCAAACGGATGCAGGTATCAAAACTTTATAGTTACTTCCGTATCTCATACGACAGATGTGAGGGACAATAAGGCCTACCCAGCCTACCTGACCGCACATGGAAACGCATGAAGCAGTAATCATAGTAGCGCAAAATTCTGTAACTAATCTAAGCCTTCTTATATTAACCCCCGAACTGATTGCCTCATCCTCTGTAAGGGGAAGGAGATTCATTCTCCATCGGAGAAGCAATATTATTATTATCCCGATAATAATGGGAGGAGCACCCAGCATAAGGGAAGAATATCCTGCACTTTCCAAACTTCCCATAAGCCAATAGGTAATGGCGGGAAGCTGAGATTCTGTGTCCGCTGCAAATTTAACCAGCGATACTAGGGAACTGAACATGGAACTGACCATAATACCTGCCAAAATGGGAACACTTTTCCCTTCATTGAGCCCAATCCCAGCAAGTCCAGTCAAAAACACTGCGATCACACCAAAAATGAGAGCAGTAATCTGTACTCCTGTCATTCTGAAACCAAGGAGCAACGCCACTGCCGCGCCAAAGCTTGCTCCTGATGCAACCCCAAGGGTATCAGGAGTTGCCAAAGGATTAGAAAATCGTCCCTGAAAAACACAACCAGAAACTGAAAGTCCACTGCCTACCAAACATGCCAGAATCAGTCTTGGCATGCGCATAGACCAAATAACTGTGTTTATCTGCTCTGAAACACTTACATTCATACCAAACCTTGCTAGAACAGCTTTAAAAACCTCCATTGGTAATATGGACAATCTACCAACACACAATCCCGTAATAAAGCACAGAACAGGAAAAACAATCATAAACGTTTTCTGACCTGGTGTCAATTTCTCTGTATTATATCTCCTCATATTCTCCATAATAAATAACCGCTGCATCCCTAAATGGATACAGCGGTTGCATAGTTTGCAAAGCCACATCGTATCTTCTGCCTCAAGGTTAGTTTCAGCATCAGGGATGCAGTTTATTATATTTTTTTAACAAAGTCTACACTTTGGAATAGGCTGCTTTTGCAGTAACACCAGGCAAACGTCCAATCGCTCCTGTTAGCGCATTTATACGATCATTTGGTGCATCAATAGCAATAGAAATGATATTGATTCCTTTTTCTCTGTAAGGAATACCCATCCTTCCAATAATGTAATGTCCATACTCGTGAAGAATTCTGTTCAGCGATTCTACTGATTCGATATTTTCAACAATTATACTAATGACAGCAACTCTTGTCTCCATGTATAACACTCCTTATTGCAGAAAATACATGTTCTATACTTGTTTACAACAAACCAAAAAATAAGCTATCTAATTTAATATACATAATTAGCCATTCATTACAAT
>DATCKB010000350.1:0-4668 GCA_036562505.1 Parasegetibacter sp.
ACGATATACCGAAGATAGTGAAGTGGTGGTGTTTATTAATTTTTCCGAACGCAGATTAAATGTAAACTGGAAAAATGAATTTGTGCAGGGATACTACAGAAACCTGTTTTCCGGTGAACGCGTATTTGTCAGCTGTGAAGAAGGAGTTCAACTCGATGAATTCGGATACTGGATTGGGATTAAAGAATGCAGTGCCTGAAATAAAAAAGTCAAAAACGGCAAAACCGCTTTTGACTTTTCCATGCTTTTCTGATCAACACGAAGATTAATCCGGCAAGTATTCTTATCTGTTCAGATTATTAATGGAATAATAATATATACCTTCTTCGTTGGGATAAATACCTTCAAGTGTAGTGCTTGACCCTGACTTTGATATGGCAGCTTCCAGACTTTTTACATCAGTAACATCATACTTTCCGGCGCGGATGATGATAAATCCAGGTACCATACGGGTTTGTTCCGCAATGAGACCTTTTCCGATATTTCTGACTTCTACACCGCCTTTCAATCCCAGTTTCGCTAATTTACTCTTGTCAACATCTGCGAAATCAGCACCCAGTTTGTCGAGAATTGAAACTTTGATGATGTCAAAATTTCCCATACTATTCTTAAGTGTAACCGCTGTTGTGTATTCCTTCCCGTTACGCTTAAAGGTGATATTTACTTTTTCTCCTACCTTATAGGAAGCAATGATACCAACGAGTTGCGGACCAGTGCTGACGGTTTCTCCATTTACTTTGGTAATAACATCACCAGCTTTAATTCCGGCATCAGCAGCTGCACCATTACTTACAACAGAACCTACATATACGCCCTCGCCTTCCTGTACGTTTAGTTTCTTTCTTTGTTCGTCAGAAAATCTCGGGTCATATTCAATACCCAGATACGCTCTCTGAACAGATCCGTATTTAATGATATCAGATGCTATTTTTTTCACAAGGTTGGAAGGTATAGCGTAGGAATATCCGGAATAATAGCCGGTAGGAGAAGCAATAGCCGAATTTATACCAATAAGTTCACCGGCTGCATTAATCAGAGCACCGCCACTATTACCCTGATTTACAGCAGCGTCGGTTTGAATAAAAGCTTCAACCGCATTGTTACTTTGTCTGCTGTTGATATCCAGCGTTCTGCCTTTGGCACTCACAATACCAGCGGTTACAGTAGTTTCCAGATTCAGCGGATACCCGATTGCCAGTACCCACTGGCCGATTTTGATGTGGTCAGAATTTCCGAAATTCAGATAGGGTAAGCCCTTGTCATCTATTTTCAACACCGCCAGATCAGTTCCGGGATCATGTCCCACCACTTTGGCAGTATAAGTTTTTTTATTGCTCAACGTAACCTGAATGTCATCGGCAATACCACCACGATTATCCGAGATTACATGGTAGTTAGTCACGATGTAGCCGTTCTCACTGGTTATTACTCCGGATCCGGAAGCTCTTTGTTCAGGGATGATTGTGGGCCCGAACCCAAAAAAACTGTCGAAAAAGCTATCAGTATTTACCCGCTTAGCCGGAATCTTGGTTTTGATGTGAACAACTGCCGGAATGCCGATGGCTGAGGCCTGAGTAAAATCTACCGGGGCAGCCAGACTACCATCCTTGTCCACAAAATTCGCGTAGTTAACCGGAATATTATTTTTTTCTTCGAATACAGCTGAGTCACTTCTCATCAGTTTACTATATCCCCAAACGCTTAGAACGGAAGTTACAGCGCTGATGAGAACAACGCTAAGGGTTTGCTTCATATTCATCTGTTTATATTTATTTTTTTAGTTCTGAATCAGTCAGACAAAATACGTGCCTCGACGTTACAAATTAATTAATTGCTGATATTCAGAAAAACCTCCGGGCGCTCATTTAACAATTAATTAGTAAGATTTTCGTAGATCTTGACAAATTCAAATTTAATCAATTAAGACCGGCAGGAAAAGGGATGAAAAAACTTCAGAGCGACTGCAAAAATTTCAGAGTATCTACACCATCTGCATAGTCAGTTAACCGGGGTGTCTGAAGGGTTCCGAAAGGCATTTCTTCCCGCCCGGCAATACATTGAACAGACTCGTTACCGTTAAGAAAATCTTTTACCAGGTCCAGATTCTCATAGTACTCAAAATGAAGCTGGGCGACCGGCGTAAATAATGAAGGGTTTTCCGAGAAAATAACTGAACCGCTCGTCATGTAGAATTCTTTGCTGAGCATCCGCAGGGCCAGATTATAGTCGTAGTTGTTCCGGTATTTTTGATGGTCGAAAAAATACTTATAGCCTGCGAAAGCATTGATCATCGGTACAAAGTCGTAATTCCGGGGTACATATAATTTGGTAATGTTCCGGCAGCCCCGCCCGAAATACAGATGTACATCATCGGCCAGAGCGCTAAGTTCGGCTTCAGATTCATTCCCGCGGATTAATCCGACTGATGTCCGGTTTTTCCGGATAATGTTCGGGAATTTTCCGAAATAATATTCAAAATATCTGGAGGTATTATTGCTTCCCGTAGCTATATACGCGTCGCAGCCTTTTAGTTGCTCCTCAAATCGGGTCAGCTGAATTACCTCTTCGTTTTGTCGACTCATCCATTCAACCAGATGTTTGAGTAGTATATCATCTTTCGAAGAGAGCTTTATCACCGCCTTATGACCGCTTATAAATACGCAAAGCCAGTCGTGAAAACCCACGAGCGGGATATTCCCCGCCATCACTATACCCACAGTCTTAGGTCGGGTATTTTCCTCCTCAATCCCGTAGCCGGCGGCCCAGTTTTCCAGGAGGTCTTTTCTCAGGAAGTTTTCTGCTATCTGTTGAGTGGCCTTGTTGATAAAAGCTTGAATAAACCAGCCATTTTTCTGCTCTGCGCGCCTTTTTATATGGTTCCATTCCTCGTTATCTGAAATTAAATATTCACCTAATTCAACTAACAGCGCTATCCTTTGTTGTAAATACATATAATCAATCTTTTAATGGCTGAAACCTCACAATAATTTGCTAAAATATTGTAGGTTTGTTGCTTCAAAGTTATTCAAAACTATTGCTTTTTAAATGGAGTACATATGGCTATAAAAATAACAGATGAGTGTATAAACTGTGGGGCTTGCGAACCTGAATGTCCGAACAATGCAATATATGAAGGAGGAGTTGAGTGGGCGATAACTGACGGAACTTCTGTAAAGGGAGCATTTACCCTTATGGATGGAACGGTAGTGGATGCAGACCAACGTATGGCTCCTATAAGTGTAGATACTTATTACATTACACCAAACAAGTGTACTGAGTGTCAGGGTTTCCATGAAGAACCCCAATGTGCTGCGGTCTGCCCGGTTGATTGCTGCGTGCCTGATGAAATGTACCGGGAAACGGTTGAGGAACTTTTGTTGAAAAAAGATAAGCTTCATCTTTGATTTTTTTCGTATCTTGAATAAGATTGCTGAAGCGTTGTTTCATTCAATCAAAAATATTTTGAGCGTAGCGTCAGCTACCTTGTACAGGCGGGTGATATTTCCCGTCAGATCACGGTGAAAGGAAACCATCCTTTCACCTTTTTTTTATCTTATATTTGGCGCGGTCGCAAAAGAGATTATTAATAAAAACATACGGATGAAACCTAAGATAGCCTTTGTTACCGGCGGATATTCAGGTGAAGCAGAGATATCCTACAAATCAGCGGTAACCATCAATGCAAACATCGACCGGGAAAAGTTTGAAGTTTATATGATTGATATTACTCCCGGGGGTTGGTTTTATATTAATGATAAAGGAGAAAAATCTCCGGTCGATAAAAATGACTTCACTATAACCTCCGGTGGGAAAAAGATCCGTTTTGATGCGGTTTTTATAGGTATTCATGGTACTCCCGGGGAAGACGGAAAACTTCAGGGATATTTTGATATGCTCAATATACCTTATACCAGCTGTGATGCTACCACGTCGGCACTAACATTTAACAAACGATTTACTGTGGCTGTAGCGAAAATGGCAGGTATTAAGGTGGCTGATTCCGTGCATTTGTTCAAACATTTACCCTTCGATTCAGCTGAAATTTCTTCCCGGTTAACCTTTCCTGTTTTTGTGAAGCCTAACAATGGTGGTTCCAGTATCGGGATGAGTAAAGTGGATAATCCGGATTCACTGCCGCAGGCTATTGATAAAGCTTTCAGGGAAGATGACCAGGTTCTGGTAGAGTCGATGATCAGCGGAAGAGAGTTTACGGTAGGAGTCTATCGCTCAGGTAGTGAAATAACTGTTCTGCCGATTACGGAAGTCAGGGCGAATGAAGAACAGGAGTTTTTCGATTTTGATGCTAAGTATAAGGGAAAGTCAACAGAAACTACCCCCGCAGTGATCGATAAAACTATTGAGGAAAAACTCAGAGACGCTGCGGAGAAAATATATATGGTTTTTAACTGCAGGGGAGTTGTGCGGATTGATATGATATATAATGAAGAAACCGGCGCACCTTTTATGCTTGAAATTAATACTGTTCCGGGTCAGAGCGCAGCAAGCATAATCCCTCAGCAGGTAAAAGCTATGGGAAAGAATCTGAAGGATTTTTATACCGAATTGTTAGAAACCTGTTTAAAATAGAGAGTTTTATCGGTTTTTTTAATTTATTTTAGAACCAGTCAGGATAATAAATTTATTTTCGGAGTATTAACTACCGATACC
>DATCKB010000351.1:0-3036 GCA_036562505.1 Parasegetibacter sp.
GATACAGGGGGTTAAAGAGGCCTAAAAACGGAGTAGTTCCAGATACAGAAAATTCAATTTTTCGATCAAAATTTTTCCGCAAAATGGATTGAAGAATTACGACAAAAAATTCCTTTTTTATGTTTTATCAATAATCATACCACGCGCTGAAACCATTGATAATACAGGGACAAATGGGGTATCTGTACTCATTAACATTTTGATTACATGTTTTTGGCACGGTGATTGGATTTACATACTCGAAATTCAAAAACAATTCATTAATCAATCAATAAAATCAAGTTTATGAAAAAGCTACAATTATCCGCATTAGTACTCGGAATTGCTACAGCAAGTCTTTTTTCCTTTAAGGATGTAAATACCGCCTCTATTAAGGGTACAGTAAGTCCCGCAGAAGGAGCCACCCAGGCTTGGGCTTTATCCTCAGCTGATACAGTAAAAGCTCCGATTTCTGAGGGTGCTTTTGAAATCAAGGGCCTGAAAGCAGGTACCTATCAGGTTGTAATTGAGGCTGTTGCCCCCTATAAAAACACTGCGAAAGACGGTGTTGAAGTAGCAGAAGGCGCAACAGTTGACGTAGGCGAAATCAAGCTGAATCAATAAGACAGATAAAATCATGCTCATAGAGCATGGATGTGCTACCTTGAGTATAACCGGCATTGCAACAGCATGCCGGTTTTTTTGTGCCCAGGGCAACCGTTTGCACTGATTTCGGTGATAATCAAGAATTTCTGAAAGATTGGAATTAACTTCCGGGACTAATTTTTACCCATAATAGATCAGAAATGAATTTGTTTCAGCGTTCTTTTTTCCTGATCTCCGGCACCGTTTTCGGGCTGGGATTATTTAATTCTTCCTGCGGCGACAGCCCCCAATCCGGACAGGCTGGCTTTCTATCCACGGATATCCGGTTGATTAGTCCATATGGCGATAGCAGTTCCCGGACCGAAAACCCTGTTATTCAGAAAGACCAGGTAATTTACTGGTCTGAGTTATTTGATTCACGCCCCTTGGCTGCGGATGCATCCCTTTCGGCCTGGCGCGGAGAAAGAGTCCACGTTCAAATCGGTCTGAAAACAGCAGCCGGTCCGGCTCCCCGGAATTTCTCCCTGAAATTATCTCCATTGGTCAACGAAAATGGGGATAGTATTCCCGCCGGCAGCATAACGATCCGCAGAGTGGGAGAAGTACTTACGGATGAATTCAGGGAGGGATGTGGACACCGACCCGATCCCTCGAAATATTATTCCTCCTATGCAACCGATCCTCTCTTGAACGAAACGGTGGCCGAAGCAGATAGTATGGCGGCATTCTGGGTAAGTATACAGGTTCCGCGTGAATCAGTTGCCGGACAGTATAAAACAACCATCTCCACCAATAATAAAGTTGAGCTAAACCTGACCGTTAAGGTGAGTGAACGGCAATTACCGCCGCCTTCTGAATGGGCATTTGGATTGGATCTCTGGCAACATCCGGCTGCAATTGCAAGAGTGCACAATGTTCCGTTATGGTCGAAGGAACATTATGAGAAAATGCGGCCTTATTATGAAGCGTTGGCTGCAGCGGGACAGAAGAAACTGACTGCTTCAATTGTTGAAGAGCCCTGGGGCCATCAGACCTATGATGATTTTCCATCCTTAATCAAATGGATAAAAACCAAAGACGGATCCTGGCGTTTTGATTTCAGCCGGTTTGATGAATACGTTGAATTTGGCAGGAGTTGCGGAATAAATGAGCGGATCAACTGTTATACCATCATCCCCTGGAAGATGCAGGTTCGTTATTATGACGAAGCATTGGGCCAGGATACCACCATTGCTACGGAGATGGATAGTCCGGCTTACCTCGCCACCTGGAAACCCATGCTCGTGGCATTTACCAATCACCTGAAAGAAAAAAACTGGTTTGATATTACCACCATCGCCATGGATGAGCGTCCCATGCCCGCCATGAAAAAAGCGATCGCTCTTCTGCGTTCTATTGATCCCAACTGGAAAATCGGACTGGCGGGTGATTATCATCCTGAAATCGAAAAAGATATTTATGATTATTGTGTGGCATCCCGATTTGTACTCGATGAGAAATTGATGAATGCACGTAAGCAGGCGGGCAAACATACCACCTACTATACCTGTTGCGTGGAAGAATATCCGAACGGATTTACATTCTCTGCGCCTGCAGAACATGTTTACCTGGGATGGTATGCACAGGCAAAAGGTTTTGATGGGTATCTGCGCTGGGCCTATAACAGCTGGACCAAACAGCCATTTGAGGACAGCCGGTTCAAAACCTGGCCTGCAGGCGACACCTATCAGATTTATCCGGGTCCCGTTACCAGCATTCGTTTTGAAAAACTGGTGGAAGGCGTGCAGGATTTTGAAAAGATCAGGATACTGAGGGAAGAATGGGCCAGGACACAGGCAACAGAAAAGCTTCAGAAGCTCGATTCCATACTCGGGCAGTTCAGTCTGACGGAAATTCCAAATCTGCCGGATCGTAATATTGCTGCCTTTATTAAAACTGCCAAAGAAGAATTGCAAAAGCTGGAGAATTGATCAGGTGAATGTCTAACACTTGTTGAAATGAAAAGGGAACGGTATCAGCCGTCCCCTTTTTTATTGGTCTGTCCTATAAGAGTTTAGAAAAGTGACTCCACAGGGTTCACAATGGACATGATAAAATAATAGCGATTTCCTTTGGGGGTTGGCCAGATCAGTTCATCACCACTTTGCATACCCCAGAGTGCAGCTCCCATTGGGCGGAAGATGCTGTCGTTGTTAAAGATCGTGGCATTGTTCTCGGGCAGGTTTAGGCGATAACTGAAATTCTGCCTTGCCATTTGATCACGCAGCAGGATAGTTGAATGTATTCTTGCCACGCCGTTGGGGAAATTCACATCATCGCGTATCTCCGCCGTTTTGATTTTTTCCTTAAGGGTTTCAATTTGCGGCCAGTCGGGATGGTGGGCAATCAGATGTTCAACCACCACCACATCGCTTTTCAATAAAATGATCGGAAGGGGATGCAACACCCTTC
>DATCKB010000357.1:0-5205 GCA_036562505.1 Parasegetibacter sp.
GTACATTATAGCTCATCCAGACAATAGCAGGCATTTTCAGATAAGATTTAACCGGTTCGCCCAACCCTGCCTTGTATAAATTATTTTTTCTGATATCATCCAGGCGCTGAATATTTTCAGCACTACTGATATATACAAGAATTAAAGGTCGCCCTTCTTCGGTTACACCATACCGTTCTACTTTTACTTCATTCGGACGGGCGGAAGCAAGTGATTGAAAATAGTCCACTATCTGGTGATGACTGGTGAATCTGCTTCCCGGTTCATATCCGAGAAATTTAGCTGGCGACTGAATTTCCTGACCAACGCCAAATAAAGTAACTAAAACTGAAATACCGACCAGAATAATTCTATACATCTTCATTATTTTTTGCCGGGGTTAAAGGGGTATTTGATGGGTGAAAGTAAGAAAAAGCTATCATTCACTTCATAATCATCTTACTCATAAAATCATAAATTTTCCTGATTTCCGGGAACTCCGAAAGCCATTCAAGATGTTTGTTGATGGTCACCTCGTCTCTTCGCACCGCAGGTCCGGTCATCACTTGTTCTGGCTCATGTGTTTTTATTCTGTTAGCTGTCTCATCAATTAATGGATACAACAACTCAAACGGCACACCCAAAGAACTGCAATATTCATGCGCTTTAGCATACAGATAGTTTGTAAAGTTACTGCTGAGAACTGCTGCAACATGCAATTTAGCTCTGGTTTCATCATCGGCCGGATGAACCATCATGGAAAAACCAGATGCGAATTTGTTCAACAGTTCCAGTTTTTCCGGTGAAGAGGCATCTGTCAGAATCGGAACAGGTGGAATTTGCTCCATTTCTTTCCGCAAACTTTGCAGCGGGTATAGTACACCGTTATCCCGTGAAATTTCATCCAACACCCGGCGGCTAACCGACCCGGCTGTATGTACAATAAACCCCGAATCAATTTTCACAAGTTGAGGAAGCTCATATAAGGCGGTGTCAGACAATGCAGCGATATAAATATCGATATGTTCCGGTAGTGGTGAGCCGAATCCGGCTGCATTTGCGCCCAATGCTCCGGCAAGATTTTTTACATCTGCTTCATTTCTCCCCCTGACCTCAACAATTGTATGCCCTGCCCTGCTGATCAGCTTTCCGAGTGTTGTTGCAATATTTCCTGATCCTATAATTACAATTCGCATTGATCTTTTCATTGCGGGTGAAAGTACTTTAGATGTGAAATTACCTTAAACCTGTCGGACAGAATCAATTTTGCTCCGTAATATGGTATAATTTCCCGGGAAGCTCTTCTTTGCCCGGTCCTGCTTTTTTTATTTGGATATTTCGCAATATAACTAAACAGCAATAACCTTCTCCGGGTTTTCAACGGCGAACCTGCTGATAAGTCCGCGTAAATAATCATTATCAGGAAGGCGCGTAAGATATGGCTTAATGTGCTGAATATTTCTGCAATCCAGATCACCCGGCACATATCCCATCCCGTATATTGTCCCCTTTTCTATCAGAACGCAGGACTTCACCATTGCCCCGGCCTGCGTTTTTTTCATTCTTGCAGGTCTGGGAACATCGGATGTTGCTGAAAACAGACCCTGACTTTTCTTTTTAGGATCGGGGACCGACCATTTCTGAAAATGATTAAACTGCTGATCGACCTGATCAACCAAAAGATAACTGGGAAGCTCCTGCTGAAGCCACTTAACCGCCTGCTGAACCCGTTTATTATATTCTTCGGGAGCTGAATGGCATCCTTCTGAATCACCGGAACCACAGGAACAGGGCTCTGTTTGCAAAAAGCATAACCGCGCACACAGGTCGAACTGCCTTACCAGTTTTTCCAGCATATTTCGGCCTTCCAATAACAATCCGAAATTATAGATGGACTTGAGGTTTTTTCTCTTTTTTTCGATAGCCAAACGCTGATATCCATTAAGATCCTCAAAGCTATACAGGGCAAATTCCTGAACCGGGTTTTTCTGGCTTCGGTTGTAAGCCGGCCATAGCCGCTTGATTTCCGCACTTTCAAGAAGTAAGGCCATGAACTCAGTCGCCAGCGAGATATAACTCACCCGATGTATCTTTCTTATAAAATCCTGTTTCTGCCTGCCGGGTCTGTTGTTGGTAAAATGGCTGCTGACCCGTTTTCTGAGATCCTTTGCTTTTCCAACATAAATAATATTTCCTTTCTGATCACTGAAATAATACACTCCAGGTGTCCGCGGCAGGTTTTTGATCTGCTCCGCATCAAGAAACATCGGGAGAGACTGCTGTCCGGACGACAGTTTCAGAAATTCGTTAATTGTAGGTATGCCTTCGGGTAGAGTGATCATTTTCTCAAAAAGCTGCACAGTAGCCGCAACATCTCCTCCTGCGCGGTGGCGATGATAAACAGGGATATTCAGCGCCCTGCAGAAGTTACCTAAACTGTAGGATTTTAACCCGGGAAACAGCTTGCGACCCAGCCTGACGGTACAAAGCTTTCTTGAATTAAGTTCAAATCCTTCCTTCGCCAGAAAATATTTCAAAAAAGAGTAGTCGAAGTTGACATTGTGAGCTACAAAGACTTTATCCCTCAGGTGCTGATATATTAAAGGTGCCACCTCCGGAAAAACCGGTGCATCAGCGACCATCTCATTGGTAATTCCCGTGAGCGCTTCAATAAACCTGGGTATCGGCTGCATGGGATTTATCAGCGTCTGGTACGTATCAACTACTTCATTTCCGTCATGAATAGTTATGGCAACTTCCGTAATTCCCCCGGCACTGGCATAACCGCCTGTGGTTTCAATATCTACTATTGCAAATAACACCTGAAAAAACTGTCTTTATTCACAAATATACCGGATTACATGCAGGTTTGACGCCGGAACAATAATTTGGACATTATTACAAATTTTGTAGCTTTGTATAAATCGGATTTATAATATACCCTTCCCTTTAAATCGCACTTTGGATTAGTATCAGCCAGGCGTAATCCTTCAGCAACTCCAATATCCTGCCACCCTGTAAAATAGTGCTATAGTTCAGATTCTTCAATTCGTGAACTTTATTTTCAGACATTTTAATGTGTTGAACTAAAGTCGCTAACGCCAAAAACTCATAATGATGAAAAAATTCAACTCTATGCATTTAAGTGATACCAGCCGGACTGTACTGTTTGCGATTCTGTTTTTTGCGGTGATCGCAGTGGTCTCTTATTTAGCCTGGAATTCTTAAACTAAAACGAATTCTTTAAGCTGACCACAAATGACCATTCTTGATTTTAGCCTGTAACTTAAACCAGGCCTGAAGGGCTATTCTTTTTAATAGCCTTAATAGCAGCAATTTTAATATCCTTAATAACAGCAATTCTGATCCAGCAGAAAATTGCCTCCATATTATTACCCTGACGGTGAAATTGGAATCCGGCGAAATTTTTTGCCGGATTTTTGTTTCCTGAATCCGGGTCAGTTTCGGTGGGATTAAAGCCAAGATAATTCCTACCTTTGCTCCCCATAAAAAACTATCCCCGATCGCATGGAACTCAGTAAAAACTATAATCCGGCTTCTGTAGAGGAGAAATGGTATCAACACTGGCTTAGCAAGGAATATTTCAACAGTAAACCTGATAACCGGCCCCCCTTTACGGTGGTTATTCCACCGCCAAATGTTACAGGCGTATTGCATATGGGGCATACCCTGAATGAAACAGTTCAGGATATACTGGTGAGAAAAGCCCGCATGAGCGGGTTCAATGCCTGCTGGGTTCCCGGTAGTGATCACGCTTCAATCGCCACTGAAGCCAAAGTGGTACAGATGCTTGAAAAAGAAAAAGGAATTAAAAAACAAGACCTGTCCCGCGAAGAGTTCCTGAAATATGCTTTCGAATGGAAGGAGAAATACGGTGGCATCATATACAACCAAATTGCCCGTCTGGGGTGCAGTGTAGACTGGAAGCGTACTACATTCACCATGGATGAGCATTACCATAAAGCTGTTCTTAAAGTTTTTGCCGACCTGTATAAAAAAGGTTTGATTTACCGCGGAGCGCGCATGATTAACTGGGACCCTGCCGCAAAAACCGCACTGAGTGATGAGGAAGTTGAATATAAAGATGTAACCGGCAAACTCTATCATATCAAATACTTTGTTGCAGGTGATAACTCCGGCGCGCATGTGGTAATAGCTACCCAACGCCCCGAAACTATCATGGGCGATACCGGTGTTTGCGTGAACCCCAGCGACGAACGTTATATTTCGCTCAGAGGAAAGAAATTAATCGTTCCGCTGATTAACCGCGAAGTCCCTATTGTGCTTGATGAATATGTGGATCCCGCATTCGGAACCGGCGCATTAAAGGTTACTCCCGCACACGACATCAACGACTATAACATAGGTTTGAAATATAACCTTGAAGTTATCGATACGCTGAATGAAGACGGAACATTAAGTGACGCAGCTCAGATATATGTAGGCGTTGACCGCTTCGAAGCAAGAAAGAAAGTAGTGGAGGAACTCCGCGAAAAAGGATTCCTTATTAAAGAAGAAGAATACCAGACCCGTTTAGGTTACAGCCAACGGAGCGGCGCTGTGGTGGAACCACGTATTTCCACTCAATGGTTCCTCAAAATGAAGGATCTGGCTGAGCCGGCACTGAAAGAAGTTACAGAAGGAAGAATTAAAATTCACCCGGGCGATAAGTTTCTGGCTACCTACAAATACTGGCTGGAAAATGTGAAGGACTGGTGTATCAGCCGCCAGCTCTGGTGGGGCCAGCAAATTCCTGCCTGGTACGATGAAAACGGAAATTGCTATGTTGGAGAAACCGAAGATGATGCCCGGAAAAATGCCGGAATAGGACCCGACATAAAACTGACCCAGGATGAAGATGTACTGGACACCTGGTTCTCGTCGTGGTTATGGCCCATCGAAGTTTTCAAAGGAATAACCGAGCCTGATAACAAAGAGTTGAACTACTACTACCCCACCAACGTATTGGTAACCGGACAGGATATAATTTTCTTCTGGGTAGCCAGAATGGTAATGGCCGGAATGGAATACAAGCAGGAAAAGCCTTTCCACGATGTGTATTTTACCGGTATGGTGCGCGACAAGCAGGGAAGGAAAATGAGTAAGAGTCTGGGTAACTCACCGGACCTCCTCGAACTCATTGATAAATACGGAGCTGATGCTGTTCGATTCGGTATTATGATTTCTTCGCCTGCAGGCAACGAC
>DATCKB010000358.1:0-3560 GCA_036562505.1 Parasegetibacter sp.
ATACATTAAAGGTTGAACGCTACAGGCGTGACGCTACACCGGTTTCAGTTTTATTGCTTACGATAATAGGAGCCGTTGTGGCATCGAAAAAAGTGAGAGGTGGTAGCGGTATGCATATGGCTTACGGGATTATGTCGGCCGCCTGCTTTATTCTGATGGACCGGTTTTCACAGGTGTTTTCCATCAAAGGAAATTTTCCGCCCTTGCTGGCCGCCTGGCTTCCTAATATGATTTTTGCTGTAATCGCTTATATACTTTACCGGAGAGCGCCCAAATAAAATACCAGCTAATCAGGGCCCTTCCTTCAGGTTCCGTTGTGCTCCTGTTACGGAAAGCCTTTCATTGGTTAAGAATTACTGCAACAGCTCCTTTAAATCAGGTGTTGCAACATGAATTTATTATTAAACCTCCGATTATTTTTGTTCCACCGTTCTACATTGCGTAATTTTAGCAGCCCAAGGCATACTTGCAATATTTATTAACTAGTCTGTTCATATATTTAAATTATTTTTCATGGGAGAGATTAAAGACCGGTTTAAGGAAAAGTCGGAGGCGCTCGCAGCAGAAATCAAAGACATTCTCAAAAATCATGGTAATAAAAAAATCGGAGAAGTGACCCTTGCACAGGTTTATCAGGGTATGCGTGGAATTACCGGATTAGTGAGTGAAACCAGTCTGCTTGACGCTAATGAAGGAATTCGTTTTCGTGGTTATTCCATTCCAGAATTACAAGAGAAACTGCCGAAGGCTAAAGGAGGAAATGAGCCTTTACCTGAAGGTATTTTCTATCTGATGCTGATAGGTGAGTTGCCCACTGAAGCCGATGTTCAACACGTGACTTCTGTACTTCAGCGTCGCTCTCATGTTCCTAATTATGTATTTCAGGCTATTGAAGCATTGCCCATAAATTCTCACCCCATGACACAGTTCGTGGTGGGGATCATGGCCTTGCAGACCGAAAGCCGGTTTGCAAAAAGATATGCTCAGGGAATGAGCAAGAAAGATTACTGGATCGCTGCATTTGATGATGCAATGGATCTGATTGCGCGCCTTCCGCGGATTGCGGCGTACATATATAGAAGAAAGTATCACAACGGTGACCATATTCAGCCGGATGGGCTGTTAGACTGGGCTGGTAATTTCGCTCATATGTTGGGTTATGAAGATGAAAGTTTCAAGGAGCTCATGCGTTTGTATATGACCATTCACGCCGACCACGAAGGAGGTAACGTTTCTGCGCATGCTACGCACCTTGTAGGCTCTGCCTTGAGCGATCCTTATCTGAGTTTAGCTGCCGGGATGAACGGGCTGGCAGGTCCCTTACACGGACTGGCCAACCAGGAAGTAATTAAATGGATCTTTGAACTGCGTGAGAAACTGGGTGTTGAACTGCCAACGAAAGAGCAGATTGAGGAATATGTTAAACAAACCCTTGATGAAGGAAAAGTGGTTCCGGGTTACGGACATGCGGTATTGAGAAAAACCGACCCGCGTTTTACCGCACAAATGGAGTTTGGTAAGAAGCATATGCCTGACGATCCGTTGGTAAATACGGTATGGAGAATTTATGAAGTAGTACCTGGTATTCTGCAATCTCTTGGAAAAGTAAAAAACCCATGGCCGAATGTAGATGCACACAGCGGTGCATTATTAGTACATTATGGCATGGTGGAATATGAGTTCTATACGGTATTATTTGGCGTGAGCCGTGCGCTGGGAGTTTTATCGAATCTGATCTGGGCTCGTGCACTAGGCTTACCCATTGAAAGACCGAAGTCTATTACCACCGAAAATGTAAAAGCATGGCTGGAAGGAAAAGAAGAGATCTGGGGAGAGTAGCTGGAAGTCAGAATTCAAAAGCCATAAGTTATTTTTTGCCCGAAGGGAGTCAAAAGTAAAAGTCAGCTTTTAGCGCCCGAATTGCTGCCATCTCAGAACTTAGTGAAAAAGAATCAGACTGCAGTGGGAATATCCCATAACTTATTTCGGATTCGTGCTATCATTATAAAATTTTGAATTTTTACTTTTGACTTTTTCCTTATTTTTGCCCGCCGGAAGTTTATGGGGAATTAGCTCAGTTGGTAGAGCGCTTGCATGGCATGCAAGAGGTCAGCGGTTCGACCCCGCTATTCTCCACTTGACTTCACACCCTGGTGAATTATAATAAAGAGAGTGTATCCAATAAAAAATGATACACTCTCTTTTTTTATCCGGCTAGTTGCAGTTCCCGGAGTTTATGCATACTGCACCTCGCCTATGTGCTCTTTTTTCAGCATAAACATGGCTAGTCGCGACTGACCAATTCCGCCCCCGATGGTTTGCGGAAGTTTTCCCGTAAGTAGAGATTGATGAAACTGGAGATCCTTCCTGTGTTCCATACCCATTTTGGCCAGCTGCGTTTTCAGTGTTTCAGCATCTACACGGATACCCATAGATGATACTTCAAACGACCTTCCCAGTACCGGATGCCACAGTACTATATCCCCGTTCAGGCTCCAGTCGTCGTAGTCCGGAGCGCGACCGTCATGTGGTTCCCCATTGCCCAGGTCGTCGCCAATTCCACTGATAAATATTGCACCATATTTTCTCGCTGCAATCTGTTCTCTTTCCCGCGGGGTTTTATCGGGGTATTGTTGATAAAGCTCTTTGGCTGAAATGAATGTGATTTCGTTTGGTAGAGAGGAGCCAGGACCCCGAAATTGCTCGCTGACTTTTTTTTCTGTTGAGTATAAACAGTGATATATTTTGCTTACAACCGTCTTTAGAAAATCCATATTGCGGTCAGACGGTTGAATAACCATTTCCCAATCCCACTGATCTACCAGAACTGAATGTATAGGAGTGAGTGTTTCATCAGGACGGACCGCCATCATGCGTGTTACGATTCCTTCGTAGAGAGGTACATCTAATTCCTGCAGTCGCATGCGTTTCCATTTCGCCAGCGACTGTACAATTTCGTAGGATTCTTTTCCTTTGGCAGTTGTAAAGCCAACCGGTTTTTCAATTCCGTTAAGGTCATCATTAATGCCTGTTCCTGTTTTCACAAACAAAGGTGCAAACACCGGATATAGTCTGAGTTCTTTTTTCAAAAATTGCAGGAAGGTTTCCTTTATATATTCGATCTGTTGTTCAGTGGCGAGATCTTTTATTCTGTACATAGTTGAGATATTAAAAGTTAAAAAAGTTTTGTCAATCCAGTTTTTTCAGCACATCTGCCTAAGCTCTTCTGTCAAGGACCTCATGTAAAAAGCTGTCTGTCAAAATTTATTTGTCAGAACATTGTACCCGAAGCTTTTTATCAACAGCTTTTCAGCAGATGTGGAGAGTGGTGCGCAACCAGCTAACGTTAAGTAATCATTTCCCCTGGCGGGGATTATAGAGGAGTCCGTAGTAAAAAGAAAAGTTGATGATATTGGTATATAGCAAGCTCATACTGATTATCTGGTGCGTACTTAAAAAAAAAACCTCCCAGTGGGGAGGCCCTGTATTAAACATTTAAAATTTTATTGTTTATCGTTTCATGTTTAACAATAGCCTCCTCATCAACCTGTTATTATTAT
>DATCKB010000361.1:0-4358 GCA_036562505.1 Parasegetibacter sp.
CGCCAGGACCCAACCCGTCACCGTGCCCTATCCGAAACTTCTTCCCATTAAAGATAAAGTCCTGTTCTTCATGAAATACCGGAGCGTTCAGCTCCTTTTCGAAATACCCCTTCATCCACATATCATGATTCCCGACAAAAAAGTATAGTGGTATGTTACTGTCAGACAGAGATGCGAGACTGCCTAATAAACGGATATAACCTTTAGGCACGACCGTCTTGTATTCAAACCAAAAGTCGAAAATATCACCAAGTATAAAAATCGCTGCTGCATCCTTCCTGGCTTCTTCCAGAAACCTGACAATCTTTTTTTCTCTTACAAGGCTGGATGCGTGGTCGGGTGCACCAAGATGAAAATCTGATAGAAAATATATTTTTTTGTCTAAGGAAATCACTGACGATCAATTAAGAATAAATATACTTCTTTCGGTCCATGTACACCTACAACAAGTGTTTTTTCAATATCTGCTGTTCGGCTGGGACCACTTGCAAAAGTAATCATTGACGGAAGTTGATCCTCATATTTTTGTTTCATGAACTGAAGAGCATCCCTGATGTCATAAACTAACTGATCTGTATATGCGATACAAACGTGCACGGGAGCGTAAACACTCACCGTTCTTCCGCTTTGCTGAGCAGCACTCATAACGATTGTTCCCGTTCTTGCAACCAGAGCCTCACAGGTGGTAATACTTACGTCTGCATCTTTTAATGGTTTACAGGTAAGTTCAGCAAATTGATGAAGTGATAGTAGTTCAGCGAGTTCTTTCTCACAGCAATAGATTTCTTTCCAATCCAGTTGCCGTGTAAGCGCAAGGAGTTGGGAAACCATTTCCTGTTCGTTTGCACAGAACACAAATCTTCCCTGAAGGTTGGAAAACTGGTTTGCAAACTCAATTTCAAGTTCTTCCAGTGAAGGTTGATACACTGAACTGTTGCCTTCACTTTGAGGAAAAGGAATAGGCGTTGGTATACTCAACGCCTTCCTTATATTTTTTAAAATTTTTTCTTTAGATGGAGAAACATTCATCCCTTAGCTTTTTAATCCTGTACCCGGCTCAATATTTATCGGAGCTTCAGAATGTGGCATGTCTGTAGGAGGAACCCCTGCACTTATACCCCCCGAGTGTTCAGGATGTACATCAAGTGTTTTTTTATCTTCATATGGCCTCTTCCCGATAAGTTTCTCTACATCGCTCTGGAACAGCACTTCTTTTTCAAGCAGTGCTTCTGCCAGCAATTTCACCTCATGACTCCTTTCAGCAAGAAGTTTCTTGGTAGCGTCGTAGGCTTTATTGATTAACTTTCTTACTTCGTCGTCAATAATCTTTGCTGTTTCCTCGCTGTATGGCTTAGTAAAATTGTATTCGCCCTGCTGAGATTCCAGGAAACTGACATTTCCGATTTTCTCATTCATTCCGTATACAGTAATCATTGCATAAGCCATTCGTGTAATCTGCTGCAAGTCGTTCTGTGCGCCGGTAGAAATTTTACCGAAATTGAGTTCTTCACTGGCACGACCACCGAGAGTCATACAAATCTGATCAAAAAGCTGATCAGTATCATAAAGATATTGTTCTTTAGGGGTGTATTGGGCGTATCCCAATGCTGCTACACCTCTCGGAACAATAGTCACTTTCAGCAATGGATATGCGTGTTCAAGATACCATCCGCAAATAGCATGTCCTGCTTCATGGTAGGCAATAATCTTCTTTTCTTCCGGCGATATGATTTTATTTTTCTTTTCCAGTCCACCGATTACTCTGTCAACTGCATCCTGAAAATCTTCCATATCTACACCGGCTTTACCTTGGCGTGCTGCTATAAGAGCTGCCTCATTACAAACGTTGGCAATATCAGCTCCGGCAAATCCAGGTGTCTGCTCCGCGAGTTTATGAACATCTACTTTCTCAGAAACTTTGATCGACTTAAGATGTACTTTAAAAATAGCCTCCCTTCCTTTTACATCCGGCTTATCAATTGAAATCTGACGATCAAAACGTCCCGGACGAAGCAAAGCCGAGTCGAGTACATCAGGACGGTTCGTTGCAGCCAGGACAATGATGCCACTATCGCCGCCAAATCCATCCATTTCAACCAATAACTGGTTCAGAGTACTTTCCCTCTCGTCATTACTCATCATCACGTTCTTACCTCTGGCTCTTCCGATTGCGTCAATTTCATCGATAAATATAATACAGGGCGACTTTTCCCGGGCTTGTTTAAAAAGATCTCTTACCCGGCTTGCACCCACCCCAACAAACATTTCAACGAAATCAGAACCTGATAAAGAGAAAAACGGAACCTGTGCTTCACCTGCCATAGCCTTAGCCAGCAAGGTTTTACCTGTACCCGGAGGGCCTACAAGCAAAGCTCCCTTAGGTATTTTCCCACCCAGTGCAGTGTATTTCTTAGGTTGTTTAAGGAAGTCTACAATTTCCATTACTTCTACTTTAGCCTCATCCAGTCCGGCTACGTCGTTGAATGTAACATGTACTTTGGTTCCCTTTTCAAAAAGTTGTGCTTTTGATTTACCAATGTTGAAAATTCCACCCGGGCCACTGCCGCCGCCGGCACCACCACCCACCTTTCTCATGAGCAGCACCCACAGACCTATAAATAGAAGCAAGGGAAGCAGGAACTGAAGAAAAGGAGCAAACCACTCACCCTCATCTATAGGTTCATTCGGAACTTCCGCAATATCAGTTTCTGCATATAAATCATCGAGCCTTTTCTCAAAGGTCTCCATGCTGGTAATTTTAAACTCAAAATGCGGACCCTTGTTTTCACCGGAATAGCTTCTGCCTTTCGGCATTTTCTGCTGATAATACGGCTTTTTCAGGCTTTCGGGTTTAATATAAACCCTTACAATATTCTTATTTCTTACAGTAACAATTTTCGCTACATCACCTTTTGCAAGCATGTTGTTTCTGAATTCCAGCTCAGTAGTTTGCGTAGCATTGGGTGTAAAGTTTCCGAAGAGCTGAAAACCAATTAATACGGCAGCAATGATGCCATACACCCAGTAAATATTGAAACGCGGTCCTTTGCGTGGTGATTCATCTCCAGACGGTCTAGGTTTTAATCTTGGAAAATTGCGATCGTCTTTTTTCATTTCGTCTTTTGACATAAAATCTTAAACTCTCTTTTTTAAATAATTCGGGGTCTTTTGGTTAAACTGGTATAATTGCACCAGGCTTTCAGGTATAAACAAAGTTTTAGTCATTATGTTCTTCACGAACTCCGTCGCTCCACATTTCTTCCAATGCATAAAACTTTCTGGTTTCCGGCATCATCACATGAACTACAATATTGATATAATCAATCAATATCCACTGTTCTCCCTGCCGCCCTTCATGCTTGTATGCCAGTTCTCCGCATTTTGATTTTACTTCTTCCTCAATAAAATCTGCGATTCCTTTTAACTGTGTACTGTTGGTAGCTTCACAAATGATAAAAAAATCTGCAACAGCTTCAGGTATTTTTCTCAGATCTAACGATACAATATTCTCTCCTTTTTTTTCTTGTATAGAGTGAATAATTGTTTTAAAAATTTTTGAATTCCTCGTTATTCTTGCTACACTTGATTTCTGGCGGGTTGCCAGAGCATTTAATGGTTCCAATAATCCTACGGATTTAAGTGAAAAAATCTATATTCTGCATTATACTAACAACGCAGATCCGGTACAGTATGTTCAGGCTAAAGCGAAACTAACACGGATCAGGTCAAAAATACATATTATCCATTCATTTTTATTTATTCTTATGTCCTGAATTAGCCCTGCATCGCTTTATTTTTCAATTATTTTACTCCCTAAACCCACTTTTTATCAAAATCAGGCAATTTTGCATTCTTCCGGAGTGCTGTTCGGAATAAAAATTACGGGAACAGATACTACGGCAAGGTCCGATTTTGAATACAAATGTTAGTCAGCTTGGAAAATAAACTACTAAAAGAACTAATTGTACTGCAACGGATTGACAGCACCAACAACTATGCCATGGAGCAGTTGCATGCAGGAATGGCGAATCACGGAACGGCCTGGCTGGCCATGGAGCAAACTGCCGGTCGCGGACAAAGAGGGCGTCAATGGACGGCAGAACCCGGAGCTAATATTCTTTTGAGCATAATTATAGAGCCTTCCAGAGCAAATCTTTCGGCGCCATTTGAGTTGAGCGTATGTTTTGCCCTCGCAGCACAGACTCTTTTTAATAAATATTCAATAGACTCTACTACTGTCAAATGGCCGAATGATATTTACTGGCGTGACAGAAAGGCAGGTGGAATTCTGATAGAAAACGTTTTTCGCGGTACCAGCTGGGATTATGCGATAGCGGGAATCGGCCTCAATATCAATC
>DATCKB010000373.1:0-5173 GCA_036562505.1 Parasegetibacter sp.
GCAAAATCGAACCCTTCAAAAAACTTCCTGAACTCTGAATCAACCGACTCCGGGTTCTGCTTATAATCCTGATATAGCTGCTCGATATAAGCGGGATGTGAGTTGGTGATATACGAAAAATCCTTCATTTAATCTTGATTAACCGATATTTACTTAATGGGCTATGGAATAGTTCCGCAAATATCGGTTAAAATATGGTAGTCCAAAGCAATAAAATTATCTATTAAACAAAGAAACAATTGATTTTCACGGTATT
Source organism: Parasegetibacter sp. (assembly GCA_036562505.1). Taxonomy (GTDB): domain Bacteria; phylum Bacteroidota; class Bacteroidia; order Chitinophagales; family Chitinophagaceae; genus Parasegetibacter. Next base: position 257 of record DATCKB010000373.1, read on the forward strand.
GATTTTAGAGAATTTATTTGTTTGTTTTCGAAAAATCCATACCTTTGCCGTCCGAAATTCAGAAAATTATGGCAAATCATAAGGCGACCAAAAAAGATATGCGTCAGGCTGCTAAACGCAGAGAGAGAAACCGTTATTACGGGAAAACTACCCGTAATGCAATTCGTAATTTGAAGGAGTTGAAAGATCCTGCAGCGTCGTCTGAAGCACTTCCTTCGGTCATTTCAATGATTGACAAACTGGCTAAGCGTGGCGTTATTCACAAGAATAAAGCTGCTAACCTGAAGAGCAAGCTGGCAAAAAGAGCTACTGCTGCAACAGCGTAATTAGTTAAAATCACTATACCCAAGGGCATTCTTTTCAGAATGCCCTTTTTTCGTTACAAATTTTATCTTTTGGCTGTAAAGGGCTGATTTGAGGGCAAGAATGACCCGCACCTTATCGTAGGCACCATGGCCATCGCTTTAAATCACTGATTTCCATAGCTGAAATGTTCCCGAAAACAATAATTTGAATTTTTAATTTTTACTTTTGGGTTAAAACAAATATGCTTGTCCGACTTGCTTCTCTGCTGTTCTTTTTCAGCTTAGCCATCAATTCCCTGAACGGCCAGACTATATCCACCATTTTCGAAACGTCAGGAGCTAAGGAAACACCAACGTATGAGGAAGGTATCAAATGGTGGCAGGACCTGGATAAGCTGTCTCCCCGGGTAAAGATGATGACAATGGGACCCACCGACGCGGGTTTCCCCTTACACCTGGTGGTCATTTCTAATGATCAGGACTTCAACTTTACCAGTCTGGAAAAAAAGAAGCGTATCAAAATTCTGGTTAACAACTCGATTCACTCAGGTGAACCTGATGGGGTGGATGCCTCCATGCTGCTGGCCAGAGATATAGTAACCGGAAAGAAAAAGCTGCCCGATAACGTTGTACTTGCCATCATTCCTTTTTATAACATCGGCGGTGCCCTGAACCGCAGTCTATATTACCGCGCAGACCAAAACGGTCCAAATGCCTATGGCTCGCGAGGAAACGCACGCAACTTTGATCTCAACCGCGATTTTATCAAGGCCGACTCCAGAAATACACGCTCTTTTGCGGAAATCTTCCATATGGTGGATCCGGATATTTTTATTGATAACCATGTATCTAACGGAGCAGACTACCAGCACGTGATGACGCTGATAGCTTCACAACACAATAAGCTTGGAGGGGAAATGGGAGCCTATATGAATAAAGTGTTCGAGCCGGCGATTTACAGGATTATGGCCGATAAAGGATACGACCTGATTCCCTACGTAAATATATTCGGAGCTACTCCCGATGCAGGCTGGTCGGAGTTCTTAGACGGTCCCCGTTATTCCAGCGGTTACGCTACACTGTTTAACACCTTTGCCTTTGTTCCCGAAACGCACATGCTGAAACCCTACGATCAGCGCGTTGATGCCACCCTTAAACTTATGGAATCATTCATAGAATTCGGAGCAGAGAATGGAGAAACAATAAAAAAATTACGAACAGCGGCAAAAGAAGCCACAAAAACAAAAAACTCCTTTCCTCTCAAATGGGTGCACGACAAGTCCTTCGTCACAGAAATTACCTTCAAAGGGTATGAAGCAACCTATAAACCAAGCTTAATTTCGGGGCAACCCCGTTTGTACTACGACAGATCTAAACCTTTTGTAAAACAAATTCCTTATTTCAATAAGTTCAATGAGTCCAAATTTGTTGAAAAACCACTAGCATACATTATTCCACAGGGATGGTGGACGGTCATCGAACGATTGAAAGATAATAAAATAGAAATGAGGCAGTTTCAGTCCGACACCACAATAACAGTTGAAGTTTACCACATTGAGGAATTCACTGCAAGTACACGCGTCGTGGAAGGGCATCACCCAAACTCAAATGTTAAAATCCGTAAGTCGATTTCGCCTATGCGTTTCCGTAAGGGCGATTATTTTATACCGATGAATCAGACGGGTAATCGATTCCTGGTGGAAGTGCTGGAACCGGAAGGAGAAGACTCCTATTTTTACTGGAATTTTTTCGATCCTATTCTGACTCAGAAAGAAGGATTCTCTACCTACGTTTTTGAAGAAACAGCACTGGAATATCTTCAGAAAAACCCTGACCTGAAGAAACAACTTGAAGAAAAACGAAAAACGGATACTGCTTTTGCAAAAGATGGTAGAGCGAATCTGGAATTCATTTATAAGAATTCTCCCTATTATGAACCTGATTACATGCGCTATCCGGTGTACCGAGTACTGTTTTAAACTTTTACTTTCGATTTTCATTCTATTCTGCGGGCAATAAAAATACTGCAGCAAACCAGCGCCATACTCAGATATCCCACCCACGGATAATGTTCAATAGCACCTGAGGGTTGCTTGATTACAATAACACCGGCAATAAGAGATGCAATACCAGTGAACATCTGCTGAACAGATGAATTGAAACTCATAAAGCTGCCACGTTGTACAGGCTCTACTACATTACTGATCATTGCCTGAGCAGGAATATTTCTACCCAGTGATAATATAAACCATATCCCTGTCACAACAAGCACATAATAGAAGGGAATGGCCGGCATATTTGTAATCAGGAAAATAGGAACCAGAGAAGCAATGACGAATATGGTAAAAATTCTGCGTTTCCCGTATTTGTCAGCCAGCTTACCAATATAAGGAGCAGTAAAGAAAGTAGACAATCCGCCAACGGTATAGATCAGCATGGTCTGATCCTTTGTAAACCCTACGTTGAATTCCATATAGGGGTTAAGAAAAGGAATGATTACAAAATGTCCCATCATCATCAATGCAGAAAATGACAGAGCCAGTACCTGCGGTGGATTCCTGAAAATGTTACTCAGCACTTCCAGCGGTTTAACCCGTGATCCTTTATTCACCAGGTGCCCGCTCACTGAAGGCAGATATTTGATTACTAAAGGTATTATGATCAATCCCATTCCGCCAACTAACAGGAATGGTGCATGCCAGCTGATACGTGTTGCCAGAAACAACCCAAGCGGCACACCAATCACTGAAGCCAGTGAAAAGGCAGACATTAAGGTTCCCATCGCCTTACCCCTACGCTCATACGAAAATGAGTCGGCTACGATCGACAATACCTGTGCCCCAATCAGGCCACCGAAAATGCCGGCAAGAATTCTTGCTCCCAGAAGCATATGGTAAGTGGGCGCCAATCCGCAAAGGAGAGTTCCTATCACAAAGCCTATATAAGCAAATAATAATACTTTCTTACGGTCGTAATTATCTACGAAAAAAGCCGCGGTAAACCCGGAAATACCCGCGCTGATGGTATAGGAAGCTACGATAAAACTGAACTGCTGCGCAGAAATATGAAAATATGGCATCAGGTAGTTACCTAAGGGCATCATAATCATAAAATCCAGAATATGCGTGAAGTTAATTGCAGCGAGTAACCATAACATTCCCCTTTCCTTTCCGCTCATAGTGCCTGACAAAATTTAGGGCGCAAAGATAAATAACCTTTTGCGCCCTAAAAATTCAATCTTATAAAACCCGGTAATTTATGGCAATATTTTAACTATTCCGCCGCCGTGATAAGAATGATATTCACCTTTATACATTGCGTCGGCACTTACCGGTCCCATCCGGTAAACGCCAGGTGAAACCGCCCTGACAGAATAGTAGTAGGTCTGACGATTTTGAGTCAGATCAACAAAAATATTGATTCGGTCATCCCGAATATCCAGCGCCACAGGCTGGGATTCCCCCTTTATCCAATCCATCCCGGGCAGGTCTCTCAGTCGCGAATTCTCAATCTCAAACCCGGCAGGTATTATGTCGCTGAGAACAATATTTTCCACCGCTCCGCTGACACTTTTTTCCAGGGTTATGCCTACCACAATCAGGTCGTTCTGACGGAAGCTATTTCCATTCAAAGGTTTTCCGAAACGATCAAAAAACTGTCTCCTGACTTTCAGGTAGCTGTCTTCTTCCGTGTAGGCTCCTGAAACACTGATTCCTTCTGCAACCCAGGAGTAATAAAGAGTACCATTCCCGCTTGTGACCAGTTCAACAGACGAGCCGCCCAGTTCCTTCATACCCAGACTCACCTCAGCTGATTGAAATCTTGCAACGGATTTACTATTCACCCGTATATCAGCTGTAATATCTGAAGACGCCGCAGCTTTGGCTAATTTACCGAGTGCCAGAAAACTGAATACCCGCTCCTGAGTATTCAGATATCGTTTCGACTTCAGATTTTCTGAAATATGTTTTGCCATCACCGGAACCTGCGCATTTCCGGGATCCACATCCAATAGCACATTCAATGCAATAGCTTCATCCCTTACTTCCGAATAAAAGCTACCCCCCGTTTGTTGTACGGAAACTTCTCCTGAAAAGGATGAGGGAAGTATTTCCCGGAATTTGTTTTTATCCCCGGCCATCGCATATGCTGCAGCCAGAATATACCGGCTGTCCAGACTCAACAACTCTGAATTAGCCTTGTAATAGTTCATCGTAGCAGCCTGTGTTCGTCCGGCCAGCGCCAGCACATATAAACTATATGCAACTTCTTTGGGCGCAATCTTTTTATTCAAATTCCGGTTATAGTAGTACGTTATAATGCGTTTTTGCTTTAACTGGTTGATGAGATAATCCAGCAGAGTATTCAGTAACGACGGGTCAACTTCAAAACCGGCTTTTTTTGCTTCCAGAAGGAAATGAGCAGCGTAAACGCTAGTCCACCAATGCTCGGAAGACTCATTTTCCCAAAGCATCACACCTCCATTATACAATTGCCTCATTTTAATCTTCCGGATCGCTTCCATCACGTTCGCATTTGCTGCGTTCTTAACTGAGGCAGACGGACTAACCAATGCTGCCAGTTCGCTGAAATACAACTGAGGGAATGCTGT
>DATCKB010000378.1:0-4592 GCA_036562505.1 Parasegetibacter sp.
AATACAAACGGAGGCTGGATCTACGGCGAAGATGCTGTTAGTAAAACCAATAATGATTTTTCTTTTCTGGCAGATCTTAACTACCTGAAAGATCAGCAAAAACTCTATTACTGGGCGCTGACTACATATGAAAAAAGTTTATCACTGAAGATAAATGATCGTTTTCAGATTGGTGGCGGACTTGGGTTTACTGCTTCAAACACAGAAACATTCAACCTCATAATTTCCGACGGACTGCTTTACGAAAACACTAAAAACATGGAGCCCGACACCTACGGACGAGAGACTTATGAGGTGCTGAGAAATTCGTTTCGTATTAAATTCCGGATTTCCATTAAAGACCGGCTGATACTGGAGGGGAATAATTTTCTGCAGAATGCTCTGGAAGACCGCCATGACTATATCGTTAAATCGGCTACTTCGGCTTCAGTCAAACTCAATAAATGGTTGAGCCTCACCACTACACTATTGTATAACCGCCTGAACCTTACCGGCACAGAAAACCTCATGATGAACTACGGGTTAAGTATAGAAAAGTATTTTTAAGCGAATGATTTTAGCGGAATTTTCTTTTCTTTGAACCCACTTAACCCTTACAAATCAGTTTATGGATAAAATTGTCGGCTTCGTAAATGATATCATCTGGAGCAACGCATTGATAATAATCGCCATCGTAGTGGGTGTTTATTTCACTATTGTAAGCCGGCTTCTTCAGGTAAGATTCCTGAAAGATATGGTTAAGCTGCTGTTCGGTGGTCAGGCTTCTTCGCAGGGTGTCACTTCCTTTCAGGCTTTTTCTATGGCAATCGCTGGTAGAGTGGGAACCGGTAATATCGCCGGAGTAGCTACGGCAATCGCTATGGGTGGCCCGGGCGCTGTTTTCTGGATGTGGGTAATTGCATTTTTCGGAGCTGCTTCTGCATTTGTGGAAGCTACACTCGGACAAATCTACAAGCAGGTGAAGGACGGTCAGTACAGAGGTGGACCTGCCTATTATATTGAAAAAGGACTGGGAATTAAATGGTATGCTGTTCTCTTTGCTGTTGTAACCGTAGTCAGTACGGCATTGCTGCTTCCCGGTGTTCAAAGCAACAGTATTGCCGTAAGTATGGGAAATGCCTTTGGTGTTCCCTTGCCGGTTACCGGGGGTGTTGTTTGTTTACTTCTCGCATTGATTATTTTCGGAGGGGTTAAAAGAATCGGAAAAGTTGCAGAGTTTGTAGTTCCCTTTATGGCAATCGCATATATCTTAATGGCATTAATTATTCTGACATTGCACATTACTGAGATCCCTTCAATGATTGCCCTGATTTTTAAATCAGCATTTAATCTGGAATCAGCTTTCTCGGGTGTTTTCGGATCTGCTATTGCCTGGGGAGTAAAGCGCGGAATTTATTCCAACGAAGCCGGACAAGGTACAGCGCCTCATGCAGCTGCAGCAGCGGAAGTCAGCCATCCGGTCAAACAAGGTCTGGTTCAGTCGTTTTCGGTTTATGTGGATACTATTTTTGTTTGTTCGGCAACTGCCTTTATGATTCTTATTACGGGCAACTACAATGTTGTAAATCCGGAAGGTGTCTTCCTGGTTGAAAATATCCCGGGAATCGAATATGGGGCTGCATTTACCCAGGCCGCCGTGGGCGAGCATTTCCCGGCTATAGGTTCAGGATTTGTCGCATTTTCTTTACTGTTTTTTGCTTTTACAACTATAATGGCCTATTACTATTACGCAGAAACCAATCTGAGCTATCTCATTAAACCCGGAAAAAATCATCTCTGGCTGACGCAGCTTCTTCGGATTGGCCTCCTTACAGCAACATTTTATGGTGCAATCAGAACTGCAGAACTGGCATGGACGATTGGTGATATCGGAGTAGGTATGATGGCCTGGCTGAACTTTATTGCGATCGTTCTACTCAGAAAACCTGCATTAAAAGCACTGAAAGACTATCAGGCTCAGAAAAAACATGGAAAGGATCCTCAGTTCAATCCATCAGAAGCGGGTATCAACAATGCGGAGTTCTGGGAAAAATAGTCTGTTCAAATTTCCAGTGGCATGATTTTAATATTTAGTATTTCTGAATATTAATCAGAGACTAAATATTAAGTGATATGGATACCAACTCATCAACCGGCACCAAACCCGAAGTTAATGTGGGATCAGTTGAGCGGATTATTTCAGCCTTCGCAGGCGGAGTAATGCTATACAGCGCCTTATACGGAAAGAGTAATAAATTTTCTAAACTGGGGATAGGCGGTTTTATGCTCTATCGGGCTTTTACCGGTCATTGTCCGGCTTACAGTGCAATCGGCAAGAAACGAATACCCGATCCGGTAAAAAACATAAATATTCGCACAATCATCACAGTTAACCGTCCGAGAAATGAAGTGTATTCCTTCTGGCGTCGGCTGGAACACCTCCCCTTGTTCATGAAACACCTGAAATCCGTTGAAGACAGAGGCAACGGCAAATCACACTGGGTAGCTGAAATCAAAGGCGTACCAGGATCGGTAAGCTGGGATGCTGAAATAGTAAGAGAAGAAGAAGGTTCAGCCATAGCATGGAATTCGTTGCCGGGCTCAACTATTGAAAATGCCGGAAAGGTGGAATTCTTTGATGCGGGCTTAAACCGTACAGAAATTCACGCAGTGATTACTTACCGGGCTCCACTGGGACCGGTAGGTGAAACTATAGCACGATTGTTTAATTCCAGTTTCGAAAAAATGATCAGAGAAGATCTGGCCAACTTCAGAAATTATATTGAAACAGGAGAAGTTGAAATGGCCGATAAAAGTTTTATCGGACAGGAAGGGGTTTAGCACCGGGAGTAGTCAGAATCCATATCAGAAACAAAGTAAACCATCAGACGAATCAAAGAATGAAATGCTTAGAAATGAAGGGTAGAATTTAAAGGGGCCGCATACTGCAGCCCCTTTATTTATTGGTTGTTTCCTCGAATTGAACTTACAAATATTCCACCCTGTTAACAGGAAGTAGGTAAACCAACAGTCATTACTGACGCTTACGACGAATCAATGTTATTCCCCCCATTGCACCAATCAAAAATGGTATTACTCCCAGAATAAATACTTTCATCCAGGTTATACCGGAACGCGTAACCAATACCTTTTTGTCGATCGATTCTTTTCTGCTGGTATCTATCGGAAATTCTCCGTTACTGAACCACTTAAACATCTTCGTTATGAAATTAGGATTAATGGTTCTGATATTATAACGATTCAGCTCTGCGTTGGTCATGAAATCTGCATCACCGGTAACAATAATTTTCTGTTCTTTGTCGCCGATATTACGTGTAAGTGCAACCGCTACAGGTACCTGAATCTTCGTTTCCCTCAAAGAATCAAATACTATTTTATCTTTCGAAAGATCAACCTGTTCTTCCCTGTTCCAGGTACTTGTTTTGTCGGTCATCAGAAGTGGAGTTACCTTAAAACCTTTATCTTCCACCAGTGAAATGCCGTTAGCTCCCGGGAAGGTAACAATTGACCTGTCATTGAATGTAAATCCAAAAGCGCGGGCATTTTCTGTAAAACGAGCCTGGATAAGGTCTGCCTCAAAATCTTCACTCTGTTGAAGCAACAAGCCGGAATTCAACTTTACGCCAACCTGACTTAAAATACTGTTCAAAGCAGTTTGGCGTCCTGGTTCACCTGCTACGATCAGATTACCACCAGCCTCTATATAAGACGAAATCTTTGCCAGTTGTTCAGCTGAATAATCCATCTTCGGATCTGCTATCAGTAATACTGAAATATCGCGGGGAATTTCTCCTTCGTTCAATGAAACATTGATTACATCAAAACCCTGATTCACCAGTGCGGAACGATTGGTCAGTTCCTTAAGTATCATTTTATACGCCTTATCACCGGTTTTATCAATGCTGCGCTCATCGTTTTCCTGTAATACTCCTACAACCGGAGCTTTAACCAACAACCTTTTCAAAGCAGCAGAAATTTCAGGTTCATGCGGATAAACAAACATATCATTAAACATCCTTAAGAAGGTAGTTTTCCCGTCATGTTCCACCACACGGGTAAATAAATTCTCTTCGGGAATCAGATTGATACGCTGTCTGATTTCTTCCGGTTTCAGAAATTTATCAAAATCAAATCCATGTGCTGTAGCTGCCCTTCTTGCCTGCTCTTCTATGGTTTTTGTTTGATTCGGGTTGTAGAAAACAGTGTCGTAATAGGTAACGTATTCAATTTTCAGATCCGGCAAAAACCGCTGATATTGTTCGAACTGTTTCAGATCCTTGATTCTGTATTTAGGCGCACCGTAAGGCGCTTTGTAATCCACCGCATTTATATAAGTGGTAATTTTTACCGGCTTCGACAATTGCTTCACAATTTCCTGACTATTCTTCGTCAGTGTTCTGTCTTTAAACCTTGTTGTATCATAATATGTAGTCAGCGCAGGTAAGGAACTTATATAACCCGCCATAATCACCAGTGCAATCAGCAGACTATAACGGGCTGCTCTGACCGCAGCTGATCTCGTTTGCCGCCCTCCGCTCAGCTTCATAATCGTAAGCGCCAGAAACAATCCGATAACCAGAAGAAAATAAATA
>DATCKB010000392.1:0-6900 GCA_036562505.1 Parasegetibacter sp.
CTACATATACAGTTTATAGCCTGGCTGAGATCAGAGATATATTAAAATCATAATTTTAATTTATGAACGTAATTATCACAGGTGCATCAAGAGGATTGGGAAAAGCCCTTGCACATAAATTTGGTTCCGCAGGATATGATCTCTGGCTCACCTCCGTTAGCGAAACCAGGCTATATAAGGCAATGGAAGAACTCATGACTTATTATCCCGATATTAATATCAAGGCAAAAGCAGCAGATTTGTCGGTTAAAGAAGTGACCCTGCAGTTTGCTGAGTGGATTAATGTTAACTGCCCTTCGGTTGATATCCTGATTAACAATGCAGGAACTTTTCACCCCGGAAGCGTGCACAATGAAGAAGACGGAGTACTGGAATCGATGATTAATACGAATCTCTACAGCGCTTATCATCTGACCAGGGCTCTTATACCCAAAATGATGAAACAGAAATCCGGTCATATTTTTAATATGTGTTCTATAGCATCTTTGCAGGCTTATCCTAACGGTGGTGCATACAGTATAAGTAAATTTGCTCTGCTTGGATTTTCCAAAAACCTGCGGGAAGAAATGAAGCCTTACGGAATTAAGGTTACAAGCGTGTTGCCAGGTGCAGCATATACCAGCAGCTGGGAAAACAGCGGAGTAAAAAAGGACCGTCTTATGGAGGCAGGTGATGTAGCACAAATGATTTTTTCCTGTGCACAACTTTCGCCTTCAGCTTGCGTTGAGGAAATAGTACTTCGGCCGCAACTGGGTGACCTATGATATTACCCAAACGTTAAATTGTTAATGTACAAATTAACAAATCAAATCCGTACTCCCGTTGTAGTTTTAACTGATATTTAACCGGCATAAAGGCCCATAGCCCGCAATGCAAATTTTATCTTTGTGAAGTTGGCTAAAGACCTGAGGATCATGAAATATTTTAAATCTGGAATTATCGGAGCAATTTTACGCAATAGGTTCACATATCTGTTAGTTCTGGTGCTTTTGCAGTTTACTGCTTCTGCACAAGTGCGTTTTGTTACTATTGTAAGCGAAAACAAGATTGGAATAGATGATCCTTTCAAGGTTCAGTATATAGTTGAAAATGCAGAAGAAATTTCCAGATTCAATGAACCTGATTTCCGCGACTTCACAATTCTTCAGGGTCCCAACCACGGCTCCTCCACAACAATCACAAATGGCGAAGTTTCACGTCAGCTTTTTGTTTCATACATTCTGAAGGCTAACAGCAAGGGTAAACTGAAGGTTCCGGGAGCTCAGGCAATTATCAACGGAAAGAAATTGAATTCCGGCGATATTTCTATCACTGTAGTCGACGGAAGTCTGGGCGGAACGAGAAGCGGGGGTGTACGTGGTCAGTTCAACCGGATTCCCATTCCTCAACTGGAAAGGAGAAGAAGGCAGGCTGAAGCCGAAAAAGATTTTTATCTTAAACCAGGGGAGAGCCCTCAGGAAAAAATTACCAAAAACCTGTTTGTTAAATCGGAATGCGATAAAAGCGAGTGTTATGTGGGAGAGCCCATTGTAGCCACCTACAAATTATACAGTCGCCTACAGTCGCAATCCAGAGTATCACAGTTCCCCTCGTTCAACGGCTTCAGCGTATTCGATATGATGGATCCCGGCTCGTCAAAACAGTACAAGGAGGAAATCGACGGGAAAGAATTCACAGTTAATTATATCCGTCATGCCCAACTCTTTCCGCTTCAGCCCGGAGAATTTACCATTGATCCTGTGGTCGTAGATAATAATGTAGTCTTTTTGAAAAAAACAGGTACCCCTCAACCGGGTAGCGGCGATAGTTTTGAAGATATTATCAGGGAGTTTTTTAACGACCAGCCTTTGGGCGAAACTGAAGAACATCGCGTAGCACTGTCGAGCAAACCCATAAATATTAAAGTGAAACCGCTGCCGGAAGACGGCCGTCCTGCTTATTTCAGCGGAGCAGTAGGTAAGTTTAATGTTGAAAGTTCTGTATCCGGAAGTGTAATTAAATCCGGTGATGTTGTCACACTTACCGTTAAAATTACAGGAAAGGGCAATTTGCCAATGATCACAGCTCCTGAAATATCATGGCCCGCAGGATTTGAAGGATTTGATCCTACTTCCAGCGAGAACCTCGACAAAACAACCGCTCCTATAAGCGGAAGTCTGGTTTTCACTTATCCTTTCACGTTATCCGACACTGGTTCTCATATTATACCTGCGGTAAACTTTTCATATTTCGATCCCGGTACAAATCAATACAACACAGTATCCACCCAACCTATTTCGCTGAAAGTGTTGCCAGGTGTGAATGCGGAAAAAACTAATCCTGCACCGCTTGCATTGAAAATTCCCGAGCCTGCAACGGGTAACAGTATTTTTGAACAACATTATTGGATTAAGATATTAATGGGGCTGGCAATTGCACTACTTGCTGTTATTGCTTACGTTTCATTCCGTAACAGGACGCCGAAAGCTGTTGAGGTAATCCGAACCGGGCAAACAGTGTCAGTTGCCACACCGGTGGCAGGAGAGCCCGCAGGTTCTGTTCGCAGCACTTCAGGTCGCCCAACTGTTACTAATCGCTGGGAAGCCGCAGAGAAAAAACTTGCGGAAAATGACAGCAAAGGCTTTTATAAGGAGACCGGTTCAGCTCTATGGGGTTTCTTATCTGAATTTCTGCAGTTAAAAGGAACAGAGTTGAATAAGGCAGCAGTAATGCAGAAACTGTCTCCCTATCAGATATCGTCGGAAACCTTAAAGAATCTGGTAACTGTCCTGAACGAATGTGAGCTGGCTTTATATACTCCTATTCATTCGGCTGAAGATATGGAAGCTATTCTTACCAAAGCAAAAGCAGTTGTAGCCTGTCTTGAGAAGAAGTAGAAGTCAAAATTGCTCAATACTGTTATCGCTTCTTTTGCGTTTAACAGCATATAACTATAATAGTAACTGACTCACTCTGAATATTTATATCCTACCCCTCTTACTGAATGAAAATATCTCGGGTTTCGGCTGTCTTTCTCGAAGTATTTGCGGAAGTTCAGAATAAAATTGTCGATAGTTCGGGTTGCAGGATATACATTATATCCCCATACTGCCTGAAGTATTTTCTCTCTGGTAACAACTTCATTTTTATTTTCCAGAAGCAGTTTCAGTAACATCGCCTCTTTTTTACTGAGTTGAATTTTTTCCCCTTTGTAAGTTGTTGCCTCCTGAGCCTTGAAGTCGATTTGATTATCACCAAATGAGTAAGTATCCGAAATAGTTTCTTTTTCCTGTATTTTTTTGTTTTTATCGATCAGTTTTTCGATTCGCAGAAAAAGTTCTTCCAGATTAAAAGGTTTAGTAAGGTAGTCGTCGGCGCCTTTTTTCAGTCCCTGAACCTTATCCGATGATGCGCTTTTGGCACTCAGAATAAGAATGGGAACATCGTTATGCTGTATGCGAATACTTTCTGTAACACTGATACCGTCTAATTCAGGAAGCATTACATCCATTATAATCAGGTCAAAATATTCTTGTTGTACAGCCTTTAATGCCTGCGTACCGTTATAGGCAGATGTTACTTCATATCCCTCCAGTTCGAGGTTTAAGCGTAATGCATCATGCAGGTTTTCTTCGTCTTCCACCAATAAAATTGACGCTTTGTAATTTTTATTTGCCATAGCTTTTTATTGAAAGAAACTAACCTCAAATTTAGCTCCTGTTGGGGTATTATTGTTAACGGATATCAGTGCTCGGTGGTCAGCGGCAATCTTCTTGCATAAAAACAGTCCGAGTCCGGTTCCTTTTGCCACTCTGGTATTTTCGTTTCCAACGCGGTAAAACTTGTCAAAAACTCTTTCTTTCTCGTCGTCAGGTATTCCGGGACCCTCATCGGCTACCATAAGGTTAATCCGCTCGCCGGTAGCAGTCAGGCTTACAGTTATTCTTCCATCTATCGGAGAATATTTGATGGCATTTTCAATCAGATTATTCAACAGTAGCTGAATCAGAAACGGATCTCCTTCCAATTCCAAACCATCTTCTACCTGGCTTTGGAAGATTCGTTGCGGAAAACGTGCACTGAAATCCCTGATAGTTTTATCAACCAGCCCGGAAATATCCATTTTCTCACTCGAGAAATTATATCCCCCGCCTTCAAGCTGAGCAGTAATCAGGATATTATTAGTTAGAGTATTCAGGCGATCAGTCTCCTGAAGCGTCATACTCAGCAGCTTTTTCTGTTTCTCATCATCCAGTTTGTGTTTCAGTAAAGTTTCGAGATTAAGTCGGGCAATGGCGATGGGAGTTTTAAGTTCATGGGTAACCGCCATCACAAAGTGCTGTTGCTGTTGCTGAAGTTTTATCTGTCTTCTCACTGCTCTGAAAACAAAGACTGCACCTATGATAATAATTCCCAGAAAGGTTACACCTTCACCCACGTATTTAGCCCGCTGCCGCGCTTCAAGATCCCGGATCCGCGTCAGTTCATGACTATACTGAAAGGGACTCTGCAGGCTATCTACTTTCTGGCGAAGCTCGGTTTGCTGTAAAAGTGAAATTTCGCGAGTTTTATTAAGAAGAGAGATAAACCACCAAATTAAAGCAGCCATGATATACACCAGCAGGAACCAGTACACCCAGGTGATTATTCTAAATTTTTTTCTTCTTTCCCGCAGCATGATATAAAATTAAGATACTAAAGCACCTTCTCTACGCGGATCCCTACGTTCATGACCTCCGGTAAAGGGTCTTTTCTCATGATATGCTCCAGAACAAATTCGTGGGTACCGGGGCGCAGCATTATTCCTCCTTCGGGAGTAATTCTCACCCTGTGTTCGAAGATTTCACTCATACCCGAACCCAGCCAGCCCTGCTCATTATTCCCCAGAATAAGATTGATATTCTTTTCTTCTCTTAGTGAATCGTTTACGTGTTGCTGTAATTTAATCCAGAGATTATTGTAAGGATATGCATCGGTATGCCGTAATACTACGTAAATATTATAGAAAACGGCAGTGTCAGTGACGTGAAATTTAATAGCAGGCTTAAAGGCAGAATCCCATTTGTGACCAGGAACCGTCACATTCTTTTCAAAGACACCAATTTCTGTACAGGCTGCCATAGTTATCATGAACATGGATAAAAACAAAGCCTGAAGCGAAAATTTACCTGAAACTTGCATCAGAATAGGTTTGTATTATTTCGTCTTTCTAAAGTACATTCAAAATTTGTTCCTTGGCCTTTTCCAGTTCATCTTTCATCATAACCACACATTTCTGAATGGATGCGTCGTATGCTTTGGATCCGATGGTATTAATCTCACGGCCGATCTCCTGCAAAATAAAAGAGAGTTTTTTACCCTTCGATTCCTCTGCATCGTTCAATACGGTTTTGAAGTATGTGCAATGGTTTTTTAACCTCACCTGTTCTTCGCTAATATCGATCTTCTCAATATAATAAACCAGTTCCTGCTCCAGTTTATTGGCGTCATATTTATCTTTTCCGACATGTTCTTCCAGTAGTTTTACCATCCCTTCCTTAATTTTCTGCTGGCGAAGGGGAGCAAGTTTGGCAACTTCCTCCTGTTGCATTTCAATGTTGGAAATTCTGAGAAGAAGGTCTTCCTCAAGTGATTTTCCTTCCTCCAGACGATGCAGGTTCAGATCATTGACTGCAGATTCAATTACTTTTTTAAAGCCCTCCCATTCTTCAGCCGTTAATGTTTCACCGGTCGGAGTAATCACTTCGGGAAGCTTAAGCAGTGATCCCAGAATGTGTGAAGAGTCGAGATTCAGTTCACGGCACAACTCTGCAACTGGTTCAAAATATGCTTTGGCTAGATCTACATTTATGGTTACCGGTTTGGTGTTTCCGGTTTGCTTAAGGTTGATGATACACTCAATACTTCCCCTGCCCAGATGCAAGGAAAGCAGATTTCTGATTTCAAACTCAAAAGGTTTTAAGAAAGCGGGCATCTTCAACTGTAAGTCGAACTGCTTCCCGTTCAGCGATTTGATATCAACCAGGAAAGTTTTATCCCCAACTGCCTGTTCTGACCTTCCAAAACCGGTCATCGATCTCAACATAAAGGTTCTGTTTATTTAGTTGTAAAGTAATCTATTTTCCAAAAAGCGCATGAAATTTAACCGGTCGAATATCAAAGTTTTTTTGTTTTTCATACTCACCGATTCTTTCCTTCAAAAAACTAAATCGTCTGAAATGCTGATGGATAAAGGTTTACAGGAGACTGATATCTTTCGTTCAATGTATTACATTTTCAGAAATCAAATTACAAAATCAATAAAAAAAAGCCCGGTGATTGACCAGGCTTTGATATATGAATGGGTTAGTAAGTACCGGGAAATAAATTTCCCATCACAATATTAAAAATATTTTTTACTAACATAAAAATTTTATTCATTTTTTTATTCACATTTTTTTTGGGTTTGTGAACAAGCCTTTCCTTTCTACCCTGAATCAGGGAACTTAAACGCAACTTTTTTGATCCGACTCAAGTTACTCTTCGTTTATCATTCCGGTTTACACTCTGACTTTTCAGCGCTACTGAAATTTCATTGAAATAATGGAAACTACTTAATCCGCGATCAGGAGATAAACCTTTGTTCATCATCTGACATTTGATTCAACGCTTTTTGATTTCATTATCTTTGAAAAAATAATTCCAACACAGATGAAGTTTCCCTCACCGGTTTCTATTAAATGGCTTGCGGAGTTTTTAAATGCAGAAGTCCGCGGTAATGCAGATGCCTATGCAACTGGCATAAACGAAATTCACCGGGTTGAACCGGGTGATTTGGTATTTGTAGATCATCCCAAGTATTATTCGAAGTGTATTCAGTCGGCCGCCACATTCATTATCATCAATCAGGAAACAACCTTTCCGGAAGGAAAAGCATTACTT
>DATCKB010000002.1:0-8773 GCA_036562505.1 Parasegetibacter sp.
ATACATAGCGGTGCCCCGGATGCAAACGCAGGCCGTCGATGATACAAGCATGGCTTTCAGCATCATAAACAATTACATCGTGTCTGCCGCAAATAGCATCAATTGCGCTCATAATCCCTTGATAACCATAGTTCATTAGGATAGCATCTTCTTTATGTTCAAACTCAGCGAGTTCTCTTTCCAGTTGCTCGTGTTGATTTGTATTACCGCTCATCATGCGCGCGCCCATCGGGGAAGCCATACCATACCGGGCCGCAGCATCAGCATCAGCCTTCCTTACTTCGGGGTGATTGGCCAGTCCCAGATAATTGTTAAGGCTCCAGACAATCTTTTCCTTACCTCTGAAATTCATTCTGTTACCGATTTCACCTTCCAGCTTTGGAAAAGCAAAATAACCATGTGCTCTTTGTCTGTGTTGGCCTAACGGTCCAAAATTTTTGATCAACCGTTCAAAAATATCTCCCATATAATAGTTGTTTAAATGAATGGAAATTGCCGCAAAGGTAAATAAATAACGGTATTTTCAATTTTACCGCACATGTAATAATGGCTCCGATTTTCAGAGCCTTTCAGTTTTATATTTAGCTTTGCATACCAGAAAAGTGCCAGAATACTGTATCAGGAGATTTATAACCCGCTTTGAACACGTATTTTGCTTTCTTTTACTCCCGCAAAAACAAATTTTAAAAATTTACAAATGAGGATTAAATTTCTTTTAGCAGGACTGATGTTGATGGTAAGTTTTTCGATGGCTCAGGTTAAATCTGATTTGTCGAAACCCCTTCCGATCGATACCAGTGTGAGAATCGGAAAATTGTCGAACGGATTAACCTACTATATCCGGAAGAATTCAATGCCAGCAAAACGTGCTGAACTTTATCTCGTAAATAAGGTAGGTTCTATACTTGAAGATGAAGACCAACTTGGTCTCGCACACTTCGTTGAACACATGGCCTTCAATGGCAGCCGTGATTTTCCGAAGAATGAACTGATTAATTATCTGCAGAAAAACGGAGTTAAATTCGGTGCTGATATCAACGCCTACACAGCTTTTGATGAAACAGTATATCAACTTCCTATTCCAACCGATTCAATTAAAGTATTTGAAAGAGGTTTTGATATTTTACTGAACTGGGCCGGATACCTTTCCTTTGATCATGATGAAATTGACGCAGAAAGAGGGGTGATCCTCGAAGAAGCCCGTTTGCGCGGTAAGAACGCTCAGGAAAGAATGCAGAACCAGATTTTACCGGTTTTGCTGAATAATTCGCGTTATGCAGAAAGATTGCCGATAGGAAAGGAAGATGTGCTCAAAACTTTTACTTATGATGTGATTAAACGTTATTATAAAGACTGGTATCGTCCGGATCTGCAGGCTGTTATTGCCGTTGGGGATTTCGACCCTGATCAGGTGGAAAAATGGATAAAAGAGAAGTTTTCTGAACTGAAAATGCCTTCCAATCCCAAACCTCGTCCTCGCTATGATATACCAGAGCAAAAAGGAACAGTTACCAAAATCGTGACTGACAATGAATTTCCTTACACCGTAGCTCAGGTTATTTACAGAAAACCTATTGAAGCGCTGGTTACAGGTGCTGACCTGAAGAGAGAAATCACAGTTCAGCTCTTCAATAATCTGATTAATAACCGTATTCAGGAGTTGTTGCAGAAAAAGGATGCACCTTTTGTGTATGGTAATAGTGCAGTGGAAGAAGTGTTGGGGGTAATGAAAACGCTGACTGCCGTAACGGTAGCAAAGCCCGGTGAACTGGAAGCCAGTATTTCTGCCGTTCTCGGAGAATTACAGCGTGCAGCAAAATTCGGTTTCACAGCTACCGAACTCGAAAGAGCTAAAAAAGCCATGATGGCACAGATGGAAAGTGCTTACAAAGAGAGGGATAAAACCAACTCGGCCAATTATGTATCGGTGTATCAGAGTCACTTCTTAAAGGGTTCTCCGATACTCAATATTGGTTATGCATATGAATTCTATAAGACTCATCTGGGCGATATCTCTGTTGACGAAGTAAACAGCGTAGTTAAGAATTATATTTCTGACGACAACAGAGTGGTGTTATTGCAGGCACCTTCAAAAGATAGTGCAACCCTCCCGTCTGAGCAGCAACTTCTTACCTGGGTGGCCAATGCCGGAAAAGATCTGGTAGCTTATGAAGATAATGTTTCTGATGAGCCGCTCCTCGCCAATTTGCCGGCAGGCTCCAAAGTGATCAAGTCAAAGCAAATCCCGGAAATAGGAGCTACCGAATGGAAACTGGCTAATGGTATTACTGTAGTTCTGAAACCTACCACATACAAGAACGATCAGATTCTTTTCAACGGAAGCAGCTTCGGCGGTACTTCTCTTGCCAGTGACAAGGACTTCTATTCAGCGGTGATGGCATCACAGGTGGTGCCCGCTGGTGGCGTGGGTAATTTCAGCCAGATTCAATTGTCGAAAATGCTGGCAGGAAAGAAACTCAGCGTTTCTCCGTTTATCAATGAATTATATGAAGGTATAGGTGGAAGTGCGTCTCCGGAAGATCTCGAGACCGCATTACAGGTGGTATATCTGTTCTTTACTTCGCCCAGAAAAGATGAGGAAGTATTTGAATCATTGATGACACAGTTTAAGGTTTCTCTGGAGAACAGAGGTCTGGAACCTGAAAATGTTTTTGAGGATACAATTACCGCAGTTCTGGGCAACTATCATATCAGAAGAATGAAAATGCCGAAGGAACGTATAGATGAGATTGATTTAGATAAGGCCCTTGCATTCTTTAAAGACAGGTTTGCTGATGCCAGTGATTTCAAATTTACCTTCGTGGGAGCTATTGATACCGCAAAGCTGAAGCCGTTAATTGAGCGATATATCGGTGGACTGCCTTCCATCAATCGTAAAGAGACGTATAGAAATCTGAAAATTTACCCTCCTACAGGCAGAATCACAAAAACGGTATATAAGGGAGAGGAAGAAAAAAGTTTTGTACAGATGGTATATACGGGTACTTATGATTTCTCTGAAGAAGAAAACATGAGAATGACGGCGTTGAAGGAAATACTGCAGATAAAACTGGTGGAAAGATTGCGTGAAAAAGAAGGCGGCGTTTATTCTCCCGGAATCGAAATCAGCTATTCGAGAATTCCTGAGGGACGCTTTTCTGCGAGTATTTATTTCGGATGTGCACCCGATAATGTTGAAAATCTGGTTGCTGCGGTAGAAGACGAGATCAAAAAACTTCAGCAGGAAGGTGCTACCGCAGATGATCTTCAGAAGTTTAAAGCTGAGCAGAAACGTGCTACCGAAGTAAGTATGCTGAAAAATGATTTCTGGTTGAGCTATATTTCTAACCGCATTGTGAATGGGCGCGACCTGAATTCAATCAATGGTTACGATGCTCGTCTGAATGCCGTAACATCAGAAGATGTAAAGAAAGTTGCTATAAAATACTTGTCCGGTAAGAACCTGGCGGTATTTGCACTTAAGCCGGAAAAGAAATAAATAATCCGGAACCCGGGTCTTATCTGCGGGTTCGACCGGTGTTAATAGATTATGATCAAAGTAAAAACGTCTGTATCGGCAATTGATACAGACGTTTTTACATTTAAGTATATGCTCCGGAATTATTTGCCTGAACCCTGCTGCGGAAAAATGTTCTGCAATATTGTTTCAGGTAGGTTATCCGATCAACTTAGTAAAACTTAACATAGAATTCTCCGTCGGTGACCATTTTAACGTCATTTCCCAGGCCGTTATCGCTGTATAGGGAACCGCTGAAAGTTCCCCCCGCTTCGGTGTCGGTCAGAGTGGTTAATTTCAGCACAAATGCCGACGCAGGCGGATTATGAAGTCCCATTGCCGCATAAATCGGAGAGCTGAAATCGGGTCCGGTCAGCATAGCTACCAGAATATAATCGGTGCCGCCTGCTGTTTCAGCGTAATTTCCTGTTGTAATAATATTTTCAGAAGTTAGAGATATTCCGAACGAAGTCAGGTCGTTTGCGTCTTCAGTTGGCTTACCCGTAAACGTATAATAAACTACCGGCGGAGATCCGTCGGGAGCGGCAAAGGTTTCTCTGAAACCTAAGGTTAAGGCGCTGTAGTCGTATTGAACTCCATCGAGTTTAAAACGGAAATAGTAGGTACCCTTTGGTCCGCCACCTGTTCCCTGTTCCAGGCTCAATTCCTTAGCACAGGAATTGAATAAAACCAACACAACCGAAAAGGCTAACAGCGACTTAATCTTGTTCAGCATAATTTCAATTTTTTCATGAAATGAAAAAAGCACTGCTTTTTTAACGGAACAGTGCTTTTAAAATTATAAATAATAGCAACTATTTTGCCAGTTTCGCTTTTAAGTTGGTATCAAGGGCATCCAGGAACTCTTCTGTGTACAGGTAATGTTCGCCGTGGTTGACTTTATTTCCGTGGATACAAACAGCCAGATCCTTGGTCATTTTACCACTTTCAACAGTTTCGATACATACCTGCTCCAGTGTTTGACAGAAATTGATCAATTCCTGATTGTTGTCGAGTTTTCCTCTGAATTCCAATCCGCGTGTCCATGCGAAAATAGATGCGATCGGGTTGGTTGAAGTAGGATTTCCCTTCTGATGCTCACGGTAGTGGCGGGTTACTGTACCGTGTGCTGCTTCAGCTTCCATGGTTTTCCCGTCAGGTGTAACCAGTGTAGATGTCATCAGTCCGAGTGACCCGAAGCCCTGAGCAACTGTGTCACTTTGAACGTCACCGTCATAGTTTTTACATGCCCAGACAAAATTTCCTTTCCATTTCAGTGCAGAAGCCACCATATCATCAATCAGACGGTGTTCGTAGGTAAGTCCGTGTTGATCAAACGCTGCTTTAAATTCATTCTGATATACTTCTTCGAAGATATCTTTAAAGCGGCCGTCATACTTTTTCAGGATAGTATTCTTAGTGCTCAGATAGAGGGGCCACTTCTTCATGAGCGCCTGATTAAAGCAGGCTCTTGCGAATCCGTATATAGACTCGTCGGTATTATACATAGTAAGCGCTACGCCATCACCTTTGAAGTTATATACCTCATGCTCAATTACTTCGCCGTTTTCGCCTTCAAATTTGACAGTCAGTTTACCCTTCCCTTTTACTACAAAATCAGTTGCTCTGTACTGATCGCCGAATGCGTGTCTTCCGATACAGATAGGGGCCGTCCAGTTAGGAACCAGGCGGGGGATATTTTTGATTACGATGGGCTCCCGGAAAACAGTTCCATCAAGTATGTTTCTGATGGTTCCGTTGGGACTTTTCCACATCTGTTTCAGGTTAAACTCCTTTACACGCTGTTCGTCGGGTGTAATTGTGGCACATTTTATTCCTACTCCATACTTACGAATGGCATTCGCTGCATCTACAGTCACCTGATCATCTGTCTGATCGCGTGATTCCATTCCTAGATCATAATATTTTATATCAACATCTACGTAGGGCAGAATCAGCTTATTTTTGATGAATTTCCAGATAATTCGGGTCATTTCATCACCGTCTAATTCTACAACGGGGTTTGCAACTTTAATTTTTTGTGCCATACATCTTATAATTTAACTTGAAAACAAAGTCTGCAAATCTAATGGATAATGAAGTAAAAATGCCAAATGGGGCTGTTAGAATGGATGAAGCAGGAAATTAAAAAAATTAATTATCGAATTTGATACACAAAAAGCTATTCAATTGATTAATTTTGAAGCGTCAAAACCTATTTAGTTGGATTATATAAAAGCTATATCCCCCTTCCTGCAGCAATTTATGTCGTTTTCGGATGAAGAGCTGGAAGTTCTGTTACCCTACCTCGTTGTACGAAAGTTTAAAAAGAGGGAGAAAATTGTAAATCTTGGAGAGGTGGATATCCACGTGAATTATGTTCAGGAAGGGTTGGTCAGGAAATACATCATTCACAACGGTAAAGAGATTAATACCCTGTTTGCTCAGGAGGGTTCAATAGTGTGCTCAACTATATCTTTTATAAAACAACAACCTTCTGAAGTTATTCTTGAAGCGATTGAACCAACTATTCTCGTCAGCATGACTCATGAGAATATAGAAAAGGTTTTTGCAGAGAACCAGAAATTTGAGCGTTTAGGGCGGATGATACTGGCCAATCAGTTGATTATGAAGGAAACCACCACTCTTAGTCAGGTGAAAGAAACGGTCAGGGAAAGATTTTTGAGGTTTGTTGAGTTGAATCCTGATCTTATTCAACGTATTCCTCAGAAGATGCTGGCATCTTACCTCAATATTGAGCCGGAAACTTTCAGTCGCCTGAAACACCTGATAAGGAAACGATAATTTGAGTTTCCCGGAATCTACGGTTTTACTTCGGTTTCACTTCCGGTTTTCCTGACCCTCTGTAATTTTTCAGTAAAGGATAGATGAAGGAATAAATCAGCAACCCTATCAGTAAGAGTCCGCTTAGGATAATTATACCTTTCATCCAGATGTTTTCAGAGTGATTAAAGAAGCTGAATGTCTCCTCGGTGAGCATTTTCAGGTTCAGATAAACCAAGACCGATGCGACCACCCATGCAGCTATTTTAGTTAATGGTTTAATGACAAATGCCCCCATAGTTTTTCGGTCACTGACAAAATGGATCAGTGGAATTACAGCGAACCCCAACTGCAGACTCAATACAACCTGACTAAAAATCAGCAGGTTGTCAACTTCGTCTTCGCCGAAATATCCGATAACTATAATCGCAGGTATTATGGCAAGAAGCCGGGTTATCAGACGCCTTAATAACGGATTAATTTTCAGCCGGAGATATCCTTCCATAACAATCTGCCCGGCTAGAGTTCCGGTAACCGTTGAGCTTTGTCCGGCTGCAATCAATGCAATCGCAAACAATGTGGAAGCTACAGTTGAACCAAGCATCGGTGAAAGAAGTTCGTGAGCCTGTCCAAGTTCGGCCACATCTGTTCTTCCTGTCTGAAAGAAAACTGTTGCTGCCAGAATGAGAATGGCTGCGTTAACCAGAAAAGCCAGATTCAGTGCAATGGCACTGTCGATAAAACTATATTTCAAAGCCTGTTTAATCCCTTCGGGAGTTTTTTTGATTTTCCGTGTTTGCACCAGTGCCGAGTGGAGATACAGGTTATGCGGCATAACGGTAGCACCGATTATACCGATAGCCAGATACAGTGCAGTTTCATGTGGAAGAGCATTACTCATCTGTTTGGCTGCATATAATTCTTCAGCATCTGGAAGTGAAGGGATAAAACCTTTGATTATCTCATGAATCTGAGGTTGCGCAATAATAATATTGACAAGAAAGCAAACTGCAATTACTGTTATTAAAGCAACGATAAACGCTTCCATCTTCCTTATACCCAGTCGCTGAAGATAAAGCAGAAGGAATGTGTCGAGCACCGTAATTGAGACACCCCAGATCAGGGGGAGCCCGGTGAGAAGTTGTACACCTATGGCCATTCCCAGAATTTCGGCCAGATCGGTGGCAGCTATGGCAATTTCTGCCAGAACCCACAAGAAGAAATTTACTTTTTTCGGATAGGTTTCCCGGTTGGCCTGAGCCAGATCGCGTCCGCGCACAATACCAAGCCGGGCACTCAGTGATTGTAAAAGAAGGGCCATCAGGTTACTCATCAATAATACCCAAATAAGGGTGTACCCATATCTGCTACCTCCGGCCAGATCAGTTGCCCAGTTACCCGGGTCCATATAACCAACGCTGACCAGATAAGCCGGTCCGAAGTATGCAAATATTCTTCGCCAACCCCGCTTTCTGGTAGAAGGATCAACAGTACTATGCACTTCACTCAGTGAAACATCGCTGTGTTTATCCCTCATACTTTACAAATAGATTTTTTGCTACCTGCTCGCTGATGATGATGGTATCCTGGTTGGCAACAGCCACTTCCATCGAATTATCAAACCGGAAAACCTTTTTAATCTGAATAACGGTTCCCAGTTTTATTTTATAATGCCGGAGTAACTCCAGCATATCAGTGCTCTGGTCGCCGACACTGCAAACAGGGGCGGAGCGGTTTAACGGAAGGTCCGGAAGTGCAACCTGACGGGTCTTTACAATATTTCCGTTTTTATCCGGAATCGGATCTCCGTGTGGATCCACCGTAGGGAATCCCAGAAATTCATCTAACCGGTCAACGAGTTTGCGGCTGGTTACATGCTCCAGTTCCTCAGCCACTTCATGTACCTCATCCCATGTAAACAGAAGTTTATCTACAAGAAAATATTCCCAAAGACGATGTCTCCTGATAATTCCCAGTGCTACCTGGTTTCCCAGTGCTGTCAGGCTGAACCCTTTATATTTTTCGTAGTGAAGCAGCTTTTTTTGCTTTAACTTCTTCAGCATATCAGTCACTGAAGCAGGTCTGGTATCCAATTCATTAGATAAGGCATTTGTCGTCACCAGATGGTGCTCCTGCTGGAGATGGTATATCGCCTTAATGTAATTTTCTTCGCTTGTGGAGTAATTCACGCTGGTAAAAATTATTTAGACAAATCTAAAAATATTTTTTGGAATGAGAAAATTCAAATAATTCAGTAAATTCCTTTGTAGTTATTTATTTTTGATCACCCTTAATAACCGGCAATGCACTGTGGGGTGTAGATATTTCATCAAATTATCGATGAAACCGTAGAAGAGACGGCGAAACCGTAGAATTCTCCGGCGATCTGAATCAGAAAGGAAAACAGGTATAAACCTGTTAAGAGTGTAAGAAAAAAGCGTTAAGATGAAACATGTATTAGGAATATTGCTG
>DATCKB010000012.1:0-4205 GCA_036562505.1 Parasegetibacter sp.
CATAATGAATGCGCCGAGCGCCGGCGAAAAACCAGCTTTGTATGCCAGATACACCATACCAAGGCACATGGCAATTGAAATGATTAAGAGGGTTTCATCATTGAGCAATGTACGTGCTTTTTTCAATAAGGTTGGAATAAAGAATATTCCGGATACAAACCAGAGAACGAGGAAGAATATCAGTTTAACAACCGACATCAGCATTTCCGTACCGTTGAACTGTTGTGTGATGGCAAACGTGGAAAGTATAACCAGAATACCAATAGTAATCAGATCTTCTACAATTAATACCCCAAATACCAGAGAAGCAAATTTCTTTTTTTTCAATCCGAGTTCCTCAACCGCCTTGATAATGATGGTTGTTGATGAAACCGCAAGCATAGCACCCAGAAACACGCTGTCCATAGTTGACCACCCCAGCAACTTCCCGCTGAAATAACCTAACGTAGACATTCCTACTGCTTCAACCAATGCGGAAATAGATGCAGAGCCTCCAACCTTAACCAGCTTTTTGAAACTGAATTCTAAACCCAGGCCAAACAGAAGAAAAATAATTCCGATCTCTGCCCAGACATTTACGTTTTCAATTTCTATGATGGACGGAAAAAGTTTGAAGTTATCGCTGACTATAATACCGGCTATAATATACCCCAGTACCAGCGGCTGCTTAAGTTGCTTAAAGAGCAAAGTAATTACCGCGGCTACTCCCAGAATTAAACCGAGATCAATAATGAGATGTGGTAAGTGCGTCATTGATTTAGTTTCTTAAAACCGAATTTCCCAGAGCTCGTCTGTACGCAGCTATCAGCTGTAAATCTTGTCTATTACATCTGCATATTTCTCAAGAATAACTTTTCTCTTGAGTTTAAGAGTAGGGGTTAATTCACCTCCGTCGATAGTCCATTCGTGTGGTAGTAGTTGAAACTTCTTGACTTGTTCTACCTGATTGAAGTGCTTATTATAGCGGTCAATAGCAGATCTGACCATTCCGATCACCCGCTCATCCTTTATAATTTCCTTATTTCCGGGATAAGGTATTCCTTGTTTCTCACACCATTCCATCAAAACTTTGAAGGCAGGAACAATCAGAGCTGCAGCAAATTTTTGTCCGGCTCCCACTACCATAATCTGTTCGATGATATGCGACTCCTTCATTTTATTTTCTATAGGTTGAGGAGCCACATATTTGCCACCGGAGGTTTTGAATATTTCTTTTTTACGATCAGTTATCTTCAGAAATTTATTGTCAACCATAGTTCCGATATCACCTGTATGGAACCATCCGTCTTTAATTACTTCTGCGGTAAGTTCGGGATGCTTGTAGTATCCCATCATCACATTCTCCCCCCTGCAACAGATTTCACCGTCTTCTTCAAATTTCACTTCAACATTTTTCAGCAGCGGGCCAACTGTACCAAACATCCTGTTCTTTTCATCAAACCTATTCACACTGATAACCGGAGATGTTTCGGTTAATCCGTACCCTTCCATGATTACTATCTTTCCGGCTGTAAATATTTTCAATAGTTTTACCTGACAGGCGGCAGCACCTGTAACAATTGCCTTCACTTTTCCGCCCAATGCTTCTCTCCATTTACTGAATACCAGTTTATTGGCGATATTCAGTTGTGCGTTATACCACCATCCTCTGTCCTGATTGATTTCAAATTTTCTTCCAAGATCAAGCGCCCAGAAAAATGCCTTGCGTTTTATAAAACTCTCCGACTGTCCCTTTGCCATGATTTTTTCAAAAACCTTTTCAAGTAATCGGGGCACGGTTGTAAATACAGACGGTTTAACTTCTTTCAGGTTATCACCGATTGTATCCATACTTTCTGCGTAGTAGATAGAAATACCGGTATAGATAAACACATAAGTAACCATTCTTTCGAAAATATGGTTCAGCGGAAGAAAGCTCAATGCTCTGCCTCCCTCTATCTGTATTTCATCAAACACTTCAAGTGCATTCTCCACATTACTGAGAATATTCCGGTGGCTGAGCATAACACCTTTCGGTGTGCCTGTAGTTCCTGAAGTGTATATGATAGTAACGAGGTCCTGTGCATCAATTTTTGCAGCAATTCGGTGAACTTTGTCGATATGCTCAAGCAACGCTTCATCCAGCAACTCCTGCCACATCTTCGCACCTGGTACAGGTTCAATGGTGTATACTTCTTTCAGATGCGGAAGCTGGTCTTTAATGCTCATCACCTTTTCGTACAAGACAGCATCATTAACAAAGATTATTTTGACTTTACAGTCGTTCATGATGAACGCCAGTTCATTAATATTTATCGTTGGGTAAATAGGAACAAGTACCGCACCGGTTTGCTGAACAGCAAAATCTATCATCATCCACTCAGGACAATTCTTGGAGATAATAGCAATTTTATCTCTGCCCTCCGGAGTCATATCACCTTTGGATATACCTCTCGCTATAAGTCCGGCTGCCAGTTTTATAACCGTATCTTCTACTTCCAGGGTACTATACTTTTTCCATTCACCGTCTTTTTTGCCGGCGAACATTGCTTCCAGAGGGTGTTGTTCTTTCTGCCATGCTATACAATCAAATAACCGTTTTGGACTATTCATATACAATTCCGCTTTGGATTAAATTTAAGCAAATTATGCTACCCAAAAAAAAGAGGTTGTATCAGAAATTGATACAACCTCCAGACTGTAGTTGCTAAAGTTAGTTTTGGTTAAAGGCTCATTATTGCTTATTAGCAACTATGTTTAATTTAATGTTTACTTCCGGGCGGATGAATTTGTCGCCCAAAGATTTGTCATTTCCATAATACATTCCCCACTGAGTTCTGTCGATGTTGAAATTTGCAAATGCTTTTACAACACCATCTGCAACTTCAATCTTAGCAGGGAAGGTAATATTTCTGGTACTGTCTTTCAGAGTAAGGTTACCGCTGATCTGATGTGTTGCAGTGGAATCGTTTGCAAGCAGCTCAGAACCGGTGATCACGAAGGTTCCGGTAGGAAATTTCTCAACATCAAAGAAATCAGCACTTTTCAGGTGGTTTTCCAGATTTTCTTTTCCTTCACCAGACTTCATATCGAGGTCTGTCAGTGAATTAATATCTATAGTAAAGTTACCGCTGGTTACGTTATTGTTATCCAGATAAAATGTTCCTTCTGCAATTTTAATAGTTCCATGGTGCGCGGCTACCGGTTTTGTACCAATCCATTCTATTACGCTTGAAGCTGTGTCAATAGTGTAAGCTTCACCGGTTGCTGCAGCAGCTTGTTGTGCGTCACCAGCATCTGCTTTATGAGCGTCAGGCACCTGCTGGCAGGATACGATCAAACATGTTGCGCTTAATGCTAAAATAAAATTCTTCATATGGTCTTTTTTTTAAATGAATCGCAAAAATAAGTAAATTTTTTAATCAATGTTTAAACATTGAAATTATTTAACGATTTAATTTATCTATTGATCTGAACCATTTTTCTGAAAATTCACCAGATACTCAGAATACCGCCAGAAAACAGATCCTATCGGATCATCTGGAAGCCGATTTGTAGTATTGGTTATCGGCGAGTTTAAAGACTCTGCCCCGCTGGAAGTTGGTGAAACGTTCATGTTCGGTTTCGTTCACCCTGGTCCACAATTGATAAGCGGCCAGATTTTCAGCAGCACCGAATATCCATTGATTATAGGCAAGAAACATGCCTTCTTTTAATAACTGGCGGTGATATTCGAATAAGCGGAAAGGAAATTTTTGAGCATGTTGATGGAACCAGTCGAGTATAAACCGCGTTCTGATCATTATTAATTTGTCGATATTCAAGCCCGACATAGCAAGTGACGATTGCTGATTCATTGCACTCAGAAAAGCCAGCGCAAACGGATTTTTGTCGGAATAACCCTCAAGTAAATTTGCAGTGAGGAACAACTTTTTGTATCCTTCAAGAAGAATGCTCTTAATTTCTGCTGTGCGTTGAGAATAACTTTCCAGGTTGACAAAGATTTCTCCGTAAATCAGACTCCAGACCTTATCCGTAGTGAAGTAATAAAATTTTGCAGCATTATAATAATTGCCGGGAAAGTTTGGCTCCACTTCTATCCCCTTTTCCCAGTATTTAATGGCATCATAATCAGCTTTCGCAAAAAGTATTTCCCCATACTCATTATAAAGAACCCCACTTTCGGGAAATTTCTTCAGACCTTTTTTATACAGCTTATCCAGTTC
>DATCKB010000015.1:0-4608 GCA_036562505.1 Parasegetibacter sp.
GTACATAATCACAGGGAGTTTCTCTATCTTCAACCAGTTCATTAAACCAATTGTAACGTAGCACCCGGGCAGCTTCCTGAATTCCACATTTATTTTTCTCTGCGTACTGAGCTGTATCGAAGCGTTTAACCAGCACCGGAAAACCATAATTCGAAGCAAGTTGCCGCACAAAAGCTTCATCTCTCTCACTCTCCTCATCCCGAAGTTGAAAATTGCAGTGAGCCAGAATACAATCAAATCCGGCCAGAGAGCAAAGATCAGTCATCACCACACTGTCGACCCCTCCGCTCACAGCAAGGAGTAAACGACCTGAACCAGCTTCAGGAAACTGATTCTTAAAATGAGTAATGAAACCTTCAACCATATTTATTTGGATTGCTGCTTCGCCCAGGTATCTTTCAATGTCACAGTTCGATTAAATACCAGTTTCTCTTCTGTGCTGTCTTCATCCAGGGTAAAATATCCCTTCCGGATAAACTGGAATTTCTCTCCGGGCTGAGCAAGCATTAATGCAGGTTCTACATAAACCTTGCTCAACACTTTCAGACTTTCGGGATTCAGGTAGTCTTTAAAGTCTCCTTCTTCAGATGACGGATCTTCAACCCTGAAAAGACGGTCGTAGAGTCGCACTTCCACTTCGCCGGCATGAGGAACGCTAACCCAGTGAATGGTTCCCTTAACATTAATACCGCTTGTATCTTCGCCGCTCTTACTTTCCGGGAAGTAAACGCATTGTATTTCAGTAATATTCCCATCTTCATCTTTGGTGTACGACTGACATTCGATGATATAGGCATTTTTCAGGCGGACTTTCAGACCGGGACCCAGCCGGAAGAATTTCTTAGGTGGATTCTCCATAAAGTCCTCTCTTTCTATCCACAACTCCTTACTGAATGGAATGATTCTTGCCCCTCCACCTCCTTCTTCTTCCGGGTTATTTTCTCCCTGCAATTCCTCTACCTGCCCGTCAGGGTAATTGGTAATTATCAGTTTTACCGGATCAAGAACAGCCATCCGGCGAATAGCTTTTTTATTCAGATCTTCCCGGATACAAAACTCCAGCAAACTCATATCAATGATATTGTCGCGCTTCTGTACACCCACTTTCTCACAGAACATACGAATGCTTTCAGGTGTATATCCCCTGCGGCGTAAGCCACTGATTGTGGTCATCCGTGGGTCATTCCATGCGGTAACATGCCCCTCGTTCACCAGTTGCAGCAGTTTTCGTTTGCTGGTAACAGTGTAGTTCAGGTTAAGTCGCGCAAACTCATATTGTCTGGAAGGGAAAATCTCCAGTTTTTCAATAAACCAGTCGTATAGCGGACGGTGCGGAATAAATTCCAGAGTACAAATGGAATGCGTAATTTTTTCTATACTGTCGCTTTGTCCGTGTGCAAAATCATACATCGGATAAATGCACCATTTGTCGCCCGTACGGTGATGTTTCGCATGTTTGATACGGTAAATAATGGGATCACGCATGTGCATATTGGGAGACGACATATCAATCTTTGCCCTGAGCACTTTTGCACCATCAGGGAACTCTCCGTTTTTCATCCGCGTAAAGAGGTCGAGATTTTCTTCCACGCTGCGGTTGCGGTACGGACTTTCCTTACCGGGCTCGGTAGGTGTGCCTTTCTGAGCAGCTATCTCTTCTGAAGTTGAGTCGTCTACATATGCCAGTCCCTTTTTAATCAGGGTAACTGCAAATTCATAAAGCTGATCAAAATAATCTGATGCATATAGTTCATTATCCCACTGAAAGCCCAGCCAGTTCACATCTTCCTTTATACTGTTTACATAAACAGTGTCTTCCGTAATCGGATTGGTATCATCAAAACGAAGATTGGTTTTACCGCCATATTTTTCTGCCAGTCCGAAATTCAGACAAATACTTTTTGCGTGACCGATATGCAGAAACCCGTTAGGTTCAGGTGGAAAACGGGTATGTACTCTTCCGTTGTGTTTACCGCTGCGAATATCTTCTTCAATGATTTCTTCAAGAAAATTCAGGGATCGTTTCTCCTCAGTCATCTTAAATAGTTTGAATGCAAATGTAAGTAATCTCTAACCGAGAATAAGGTATCGGGGAACCGGCCTGAAATTTCCTGCCGGAAATAAACTTAAAAATCGCAGAGATCTTCCCGGGCTGCCCTCAGTTCATTATAGGTATGCTGGTCTCCCGCTGTTTTTGCTGCTTCCATACCCTTTTCGTACCATTCTAATGCCAGTTCGGTTTCACCGCTACGCTCCAGTAATTTCGCCAGATGATAATAGGATCCGGTGTACCCGGGAGAGCGGGTAAGAACCGACTCAAATATTTTCCTCGCTTCTACATCCTTACCCGCTTTTACATATTCGAGTGCAAGGGCATGCTGAAGAAAATTATCTTCCGGTGACTCTCTTAAATAAGCCAGTAATTTTTCAATCCGGTCGCTCATATTTCGTGCACTTTAAATTGTTTCCGGTCATTTTCTTGATGCGAAACTCTTGCCGCTTGTACCTTGTTTCCTATATTCGCATACTCAAAGCAAATATGCCCGGAGACCAACCTGCTTAAACAGGCAAATAATTCCAGGAAATTAAATTTAAAAGCAGATGAAGATTTTAGTTTGCATCAGTAAAACGCCCGATACTACGGCAAAAATAGCTTTCACCGACAACAATACGAAATTCGCCACAGACGGGGTTCAGTACATTATCAACCCTTATGATGAGTGGTATGCACTGGTCAGGGCAATTGAATTGAAAGAAAAAGATCCATCTACGGTCATCCATCTTGTGACTGTCGGGGGTGCAGACGCCGAGCCGATTATCCGCAAAGCGCTTGCACTTGGAGGGGATGAAGCCATTCGTATTAATGCTGACAGTCAGGATAGTTTTTACATCGCCAGCCAGATTGCTGAGCAAGCAAAATCGGGGGGGTACGACCTGATATTTACAGGAAAGGAAACGATCGACTATAACGGTTCTTCCATCGGAGGAATGGTAGCCGAACTGCTTGATATGCCTTATGTTTCCCTTGCAACAAAACTTGAATTAAATGGTACAACGGTAACCATTAACCGGGAAATTGAAGGTGGAGAGGAAGTGAATGAAGTATCGATTCCGGTTGTGGTAAGTTGCCAGAAAGGTATAGCGGAAGCCCGGATTCCCAATATGCGGGGAATTATGGCAGCCAGAACCAAACCTTTACAGGTAGTTGAACCTGCTCAGGCAGATACTTTAACAAGCATCTCAGGGTTCGAATTACCACCAGCCAAAGCCGGAGTTAAACTGATACCTGCCGATAATCCGGCAGAATTGATTCGCCTGCTGCACGAGGAAGCAAAAGTTATTTAACCTTCAAAAATTTAAGAGTTTATGCCAGTTTTAGTATATATCGATCATGCTGACGGACAAATTAAGAAGACTTCACTCGAAGCGGCATGCTACGCGGCCAAAGTAGCTGAAATGTCAGGTACCACGGCAGAAGGAATTGTCTTGGGAAAAATTCAGGACGACCCCTCTTCTTTAGGTAAGTACGGAATATCGAAGGTTCACCATGCCGACAATGCGGATTTTAATCATCTGGATGCACAGGTTTATACAAAGGCCGTCGCCGATGCAGTTGAAGCTACCGGCGCAGATATCATCATCTTCTCTCACAACATTAGTGGCAAAGCGATTGCACCAAGATTATCCGCCCGCCTGAAAGCAGGTTTAGTAACCGGAGCAGTGGCAGTTCCCGAAACCACCAGTGGGTTTGTAGTAAAGAAGAGTGTGTTTTCCGGAAAAGCCTTCGCAAAAGTGACCATAAATTCAGCTAAAAAAATCGTTTCAGTTAATCCGAATTCCTATTCTGTTGAGGCAAAGGGCGAAGGCAGTGCTGAAGTAGTTTCGTTAAACCTGACTGCAGCACCTTCAAAAGTTAAACTGGTTTCTACCAGCAAAGTAACCGGAGAAATTCCCCTGACCGAAGCTGAAAGAGTAGTAAGTGGCGGAAGAGGCCTGAAAGGACCGGAAAACTGGGGTATGATTGAAGAACTGGCAAAATTGCTGGATGCGGCACTGGCTTGTTCCCGACCAGTAGCTGATGTTCACTGGAGACCACATCATGAGCACGTTGGTCAAACGGGTATTGCTATCGCACCCAATCTGTATATCGCAATCGGGATCTCCGGAGCCATTCAACACCTCGCGGGTGTAAACCGTAGCAAGGTTATTGTAGTAATTAACAAGGATCCTGAAGCACCATTCTTTAAAGCAGCAGACTACGGCATTGTCGGCGATGCTTTTGAAGTGGTTCCGAAATTGATCGAGGCGGTAAAACAGTTGAAATCTGCCAATTAAATATCAACAATAAACGTATTTTATTCGCTGATAACCATCGGTCATCGGAAAAAAAGCGGTATTTTAGGGGTTCAAAATATTTCAACCTGGATCATTTTTTTGTATGAAGAAGATCGAATTGGAAATCGTGGCCTTATCTCACAGTATTACCCAGACCCACTCCTACGCAGTAGTACTGGGCGAAGTAAACGGTCTCCGGAGACTGCCTATTGTAATTGGCGG
The DNA here is from genome assembly GCA_036562505.1 of Parasegetibacter sp. Classification (GTDB taxonomy): domain Bacteria; phylum Bacteroidota; class Bacteroidia; order Chitinophagales; family Chitinophagaceae; genus Parasegetibacter. The sequence goes on from DATCKB010000015.1 coordinate 4,558, forward strand.
TTTTGAAGCACAGGCCATTGCAGTAGCACTGGAAAAAATGCAACCCAGCCG
>DATCKB010000021.1:0-1806 GCA_036562505.1 Parasegetibacter sp.
GATAATATTGTCCCTCTCCCGCTGAGCATAATTTTTCAGGTGTGCATAGGGGTTAGCTTTTTCCTCTTCACCTTTTTTCTCTTCAGATTCTTTCTTATGCTTGATGCCCCATTCTGCCGAGGCAAGCTGAGCCACTGCTCCTTCAAGTGCAATAAGTTTTCCCCCTGCGGTTACCCATTGTTTGATTTTATCCGACACAGGAGATTTGGGATCCAGAAAGGAATACCTGCCGTCTGGCAGTATCAGCACATCTACGGCAGACCAATCGACCTGATTGATATCATCACTATTAACCAATGTAATGGGATACCGCAATTCTTTATCAAAGAAATGCCAGATTTCTCCGATAGAAAGAGAAGAAATACCCCGCCCTGTGACCAAAACCACATGCGGATTTTTTATAAGTTTTACTTTTTCACTTCCCAGGTCAAGTCCTTTTTCCGCAAATCCGGAGCTGAGTGAAAAAACCTCCACGCCCGTTTTTCCAGCGAGGTCGGCTATAATTGAAGAAAGGTCTCCCGCCTGTTGATTTGACGCGCGGGTTATTACCAGCGAACCTCTTCCAAAATCCTGCTGATTAATGGTGAACGGTTCGTGCACCACCCTTACTTTTATTCCTTTCTGCAGTAGTTGTGCAAGAAACTCTGCGGCATTCAAACCATTCCATTTCACGGCATATGCATATGCCCCCTTAACAATTGTAGCACCCGTATTCGGTGGAGGTGTGCGTTTCTGTGTCGAAATTATTTCCCTGGTTGCATAGGATTGCAGTCCATATGCATAAGGAAGTGCCCAGGCCGTGATATCATAGGTAACGGAATCGGTTAAACGAGAATTAGGCTCCATGAGTACCTGAACCAGCGCTGATTTCGGCTGAAGCGACGAAATAATCAGATCGCGCTCGCCTATCGAAAAGGTCTCTTCTTTTCCCGTGAAATAATTAAAGCCCCTTGCTGAGGTCCCGGATCCGTAGCCGAAAGTAATTTTGTTATTATGAAGCAGTTTTTTCAACTGGTTGATTTGCTGAGCTCGTGAATCATCATATTTAATAACGTAGGTTTTATACTCACCGAATCCTTTGGTGCTTGCCAGATTAAAAAACTTTTCGAATTCCTGATTAATTTTTTCCGCATTGGAGGCAGCTACTTCAATCGTGCTCAATCCGGTAGTCTGATGGTGCAGAATTCTGTCAGCCAGTGTAAGTGTGTCGCCGGCATCTGTAATAACTGCTAGTCCGGCTCTGCTATGCCCTGCCTGCTCATATGTCATACCGATTGCTCCGTTGAACATCGGATATGTATCGCCGTAGCTGGGGTAAAAAAGATCGAAGAGCTCTCTTGTAAAATACAACCATCCCTTTTCATCAAAATATCTGGCATTATTCTTACCAATCACCATCTGAAATTCACGTTGCCATGGTGTAATGACCTCATGCAAAGGCTCTGCGGCAGGAGCAAAATAGTAAGGATCATTGTAACCCTGTTCATGAAAATCTACGTGTATATGAGGTAACCATTCGTTGTATTTGGTCATTCTTTGTCTGCTCTCTGTTTGTGTTTGCCATGCCCAGTCGCGGTTCAGATCAAAATAATAATGGTTGCTTCTTCCCCCCGGCCATGGCTCACTGTGTTCACGGGAAAAAGGTACCGGGTTTGAATTAGCCCCCTTCACGCTGTTGTACCATTGAACGTATCTTTCCCTTCCGTCGGGATTCAGACATGGATCGATAATAATCAGTGTATTTTTCAGCCACTCCCTGTACTTTGTGTTTTTATCGTCGAGCAGCGCGAATGCGGTAGTTAAGGC
>DATCKB010000026.1:0-3867 GCA_036562505.1 Parasegetibacter sp.
TATAATAGTTGTTTAAATGAATGGAAATTGCCGCAAACAACTTGAGCGTGCAACAGCCCTGATTGAAAAACAAAATTCCGGTGGAATTCTGGTAATTACTGAAGGGGTTTTCGGAATGGCCGGTGATCAGGGCAGACTGAAGGAAATTGTTGACCTGAAAAAAGAATTCCAGTTCCGTCTCCTGGTTGACGATGCTCATGGTTTTGGAACTCTCGGTGAAACTGGTGCGGGTGCGGGTGAAGCACAGGGGTGCCAGGACGGAATCGACCTGTATTTCTCTACATTCGCGAAATCTATGGCATCTATCGGCGCTTTTATGGCTGGTCCGAAAATGATAATCGACTATATCCGGTATAATATCCGCTCTCAGATTTTTGCGAAGAGTTTGCCTATGCCCATTGTAATCGGTAACCTCAAACGTCTTGAATTACTCCGCACACAGCCGGAACTCAGACAAAAACTTTGGGCTAACGCTACTGCACTGCAAAACGGATTGCGTGAAAAAGGTTTTGACATCGGAAAAACTGATTCTGTAGTGACCCCCGTTTATATGAAAGGCGGTGTGGAAGAAGCTACTGCGATGGTGATGGACTTAAGAGAAAATTACAATATCTTCTGTTCAATTGTGGTATATCCGGTAATTCCAAGAGGACATATTATTTACCGATTGATACCAACTGCAGTTCATACAGCAGAGGATATCGAATTAACACTGAAAGCATTTGAGGAAACCAAGAAAAAACTGGATGCAGGGGTATATAAGGTAGAAGCCATCCCCGACATGGCAGAAGCTTAATTGCCGCTGTTTCTAACAATTTTACATATCTGAGGGGCTGTATCAATTCACTGATACAGCCTTTTCTTTTATATCAGTACCGCGTAAGCGATTTTTTCAACATAGTCAGGTGTGCTTATCCCAATCAGGAATAGCCGAAAATTATCAGTGACGAATAGCCGATTTCCCTGGCGGAGAAGATAATTCTGTAAGGAGAAACAAGTAGTTGAAAGTAAGTGGAAGGGGTAAAAAAAGATCCCGCCTTGCGGCGGGATGCACTAATCAAATACCATTAACCATTAAACCTTATCCTATGAAAACTCAAATATAAGACTTCAAATTATTCACAAAGGTTGTTTGCCGGATTTTTTTTTGATTTTCTTAAGAAATTGACCGGAATCAAGATAATGATTTCATTTTAGGTAGCTTATAAAGATATAAATACATCATGTGTATAAAAAAGGCAAAAAAAAGGCCGGATAGACATCCAGCCCGGAGATAATCCAATATTCTATGAAAACTAATATAGTTAATGCAATACCGGTGCCAGCATTGGCACGGATATCTTAAAGAAATCCCAAAAAGCTGCAGAAAAATCACGATATTGAGTTGTAATCAGCTCACCGATAGTAACCACAAAGTCTTATAAATGAATAAAAACAGAATTGTAATTGGTATTACCGGGGCCAGCGGTGCCGTATATGCTAAAACCCTGCTTGATAAACTTCTGACCATCAAAGACCAGTGGCAGGAACTGGGGATAATTATGACCGAAAATGCCCGCCAGGTCTGGGAAAAAGAACTTGAAAACCAGGAATACAAAAATTATCCATTCCGGTACTATACCCAACAGGAGTTTACTGCGCCGTTTGCATCCGGTTCCGGCAAATACAATAAAATGATTGTGATTCCTTGTTCAATGGGAATGTTGGGGCGCATAGCAGCAGGTATCTCTAACGACCTGATTACCAGAGCTGCCGATGTAATACTGAAAGAAAGGCAAAAACTGATTTTGGTGGTAAGAGACACCCCCTATAGCCTGATTCATATCCGAAATATGGAGACCGTAACTCTGGCCGGAGGGATTATCTGCCCCGCTACTCCATCATTTTACAGTGGTCCAAAAACTATTGAAGAACTCGCAGCAACCGTAGTTGACCGCGTTCTGGACCTGGCCGGGTTTAATATCAGTAGCTTTCGGTGGGGCGGTGAACCTGAATAAGTAATTATCGCAGATCTACCACTTCTACATCGGGGTATTTCGACTTATCAAACACAAATACCGCGTCACTCAAATTGGCATTTCCGTTTAAGCTGGTAACACCATAGGAGAATCTGTTTCCATTCTTCTCCATAACTGTAGCACTGCTGATAGTTTGGGAAGCTTTATCCACAAGTACAAGAACCTTAAAGAATGATTTACTCTTGTCAACGGGAGTCATTTCAATTTCCTGAATAGTTTTTCCATTCACGGCTTTCTCTCCATTGAGCTTATAAAGAAAATCTTTATCATAAAAATCAGTAAACAGCTTTTGAGGAGTCAGCATATCACCATCCGCATCCACGGTAGAAATCTGTACTTCATTAGCTGATTTGTCGTAAGTCCAGGTGTTTTTTCCATCACAGAGTATCATCTGATCATCTAAATCAACTTTATATTTCTTTCCCTTCATGTACACAGTACCCTTTTTGTTTCCTAGCACTTTACCATTTGCACCTTCAATTTTCAGACTGAAATTGGCCTGAACACTCTTAAACGTTTTAAATTTTGCACTTACTTTATCGAGTATTGCCTTCGCTGCCGGATCATTTGTCGCCTCTTTGGTTTGTGCATTTACAAAAATCACAGAACCCACTAACAATCCTACAAATAATAAAATTTTGTTCATCCTATAAAGTGTTTGTTTCTATATTTTACCGGCAATAATAATGCAACAATTACGATTCAACGGGCATATTAACATTATAATAACCGGGCCTTCTTATCGGCAATTGCCTGCAAAATTATTTATAAGTTTTTTAATCACCACAGGCAATATAATTCGTACCACTCTGCTGCCACATGGCTTTCATAAAATCCGGAATAATACCAGTGAAGCTAAGGTGATGGTCTATGAATGATTAATCCAGAGAATCCAGCAACTGTTGCAATTCGGCTTCTGTTTTAAACAGCACTTCTCTGGCTTTACTACCCTGATTGGGTCCGACTACCCCCGCTGATTCCAGCTGATCCATTAATCGCCCTGCACGGTTATAACCTAGTTTCATTCTTCTCTGTATCAATGAAGTAGACCCTACCTGATGCTGAACAATCAATCTGGCTGCATCTTCAAATAGCGGATCCCGGTCAAATGCGTCAAAGTCCTTATTTTCAAGATCTTTCTCATCTACGTATTCCGGTAGCAGGAAAGCGTCGGGATATCCACGCTGTTCACCGATAAAATCAGTGATTTTTTCCACTTCAGGAGTATCCACAAATGCACACTGAAGGCGGGTGATTTCACCATTATAGGATATCAGCATATCTCCCTTTCCAATCAGTTGTTCAGCTCCTCCGGTATCCAGAATTGTCCGTGAGTCTATTTTAGACGATACTTTAAAGGCAATTCTTGCAGGGAAATTGGCCTTAATTGTACCGGTAATAATATTAACAGAAGGTCGTTGCGTTGCAATAATCAGGTGAATCCCCACGGCCCTCGCCAATTGAGCCAGACGGGCAATCGGCATTTCCACTTCCTTACCTGCAGTCATAATCAGGTCTGCGAACTCATCAACAACCAGCACGATGAACGGCAGGAACTGGTGTCCTTTCTGGGGATTAAGTTTGCGTTTAACGAATTTCTCGTTATACTCTCTTATGTTCCGGCATCCGGCTTCTTTGAGAAGATCGTACCGGTTATCCATTTCAATACAGAGGGCATTCAAAGTATTGATCACCTTTTTGGTATCGGTAATGATGGCGTCTTCTTCGCCGGGAAGTTTAGCCAGAAAATGCTTTTCGATAGTCCGATAGAGACTCAATTCCACTTTCTTGGGATCAACCAGCACCAGTTTTAGTTGCGAAGGATGTTTTTTGTAAAGCAGTGAAACGA
>DATCKB010000081.1:0-2959 GCA_036562505.1 Parasegetibacter sp.
ACCTGGAGTGATGTATTATATGAAAGGAGCAAAAACCGAGGGTGATGCAGTGGTTAACCTTTCTTATGTGGAAATTCCCGTTAACTTTCTTTACAAGCCCATGCTTGGTGCCGGCAATATGCTGTTAGGCTTTGGTCCGTATGTTGGGTTTGGAATCGGCGGAAAAATTAAGCCTGAATCAGGAAATGATATAGATATTGAATTCGGAAACAGCATTGATCCGCTTGATCCACCTACATTCCGCAGAATGGACGCGGGTGCAAACCTGCTGGCAGGTTACGAATTCAGTAACAAATTCTCATTTCAGATAAATGCCCAACTGGGTTTAGTAAACATTGCTCCTGAAGTTAACGGTAGCAGTAGCCAGGCATCTATCAAAAATACAGGCTTCGGCTTGTCGCTCGGTTACCGGTTTTAATTAAAGAACAGCGGTAAATCCGCCCGAACAGAAAATAATCGGATGATTATTTAAACGGCCTGTGCTACCTCAAGAATTATAAAAAGGCCATCCCGCCTGAGGCGGTATGGCCTTTTTTCTTAAACTACACCTGCCAATTCCAGACTTTTCTTTTTCAGATTCCGGATCTGAACGTCTTCGATAATCGGATCGGGGTAAAGAATTAAAGAGGTATTGTTTTCTTTCCACCAGGAATTTTCAGCCAGCTCCAGGAAAGGCAGTACCCCTACCAGATATTTGCGATCTGCTTCGGCATGCCATTCCTCAATCCATTCAAACTTATCCTTCGGAATATATTTCCAGTCGTCGAAACTCACATATACTCTTACAAAAAACTCATTGCTGAGTTTATGGGGCTGATGATGGTACAGTTTCTTGTATTCATATTTATACTGATATCTCAACGCGGCAATATCACTCAAAACAGCCGAAGCAGTAGGGAAACTTCCTGCTCCTTTTCCATAGAAAAACTGTTTATCAGCGAAGCTACTTTCTATCACCACACCATTGTATTCATTCTTTACAAATGAAAGGTGGTCGTCGTGCTTTACAAACTGAGGTAATACAAAGCCGGCCACTTTTCCGTTGTTCAGCTTCTTGGCTTGCGCAACCAGTTTGATATGGAAATGTTTTTCATGAGCTACATTGGCATCACTGAGTTGAATATTCTGGATTCCGCAAAAAACCAGATCTTCGGGATATGCCATCACACCATAGGCGTGGGTAAGCAGAAAACTCCATTTATTTACCGCGTCATATCCTTCCACATCCAGCTTGGGGTTGCTTTCTGCAAAACCCAGTTGCTGAGCCTGAATGAGTGCCTGTCTGAAGTCGATTTTATCTTCAAACATTTTGGTAAGAATATAGTTGGTAGAACCGTTTACGATAGCCTGAATCGAGTGAAGTAAGTCATTGTCGTAGTATTCTTCCAGATTTCTGATTACCGGAATACTTGCACAAGCTGCAGCTTCGTAAAGAAATGAAGCTTCATACTCCTCCTGAATTTTCAGCAATTCAGGAAGGTGCTCTGCAATCATTTTTTTGCTTGCACTTACTACAGACTTCCCACTTTTTAAAGCACGGGAAACAATAGTGAACGCAGCATCAGCATCATCAATTACTTCAACAATTACGTTAATTTCCTCGTCGTTCAGCAATACTTCTTTATCGGTAGTAAATAATTCAGCCGGTGCGTTTCTGGGCTTCGACGGATCTTTAATACATACTTTTTTAATACTTGCTTTCAGGGATGGAGTTTGCTGCAAAACTTTATACAGTCCCTCTCCTACTACCCCAAATCCGAACAGTCCGATAGTCAATTGCTTGTGTGTGTCCATTTTCATCCTTCTTTTTGTAGTTATAAATGAAACGTTCAGCAACACATATATCAAGGAAGCACCGGAAGAGACTAGTATGCAATAAAAAAGCTCTTCCGACAGGTCAGAAGAGCTTGAATATCGTAAATGAGTGTTATCAAAGCTGTCATCTGACTTATCTGTCCCGCCTTCCGCGGGATGGAGTTGGCACCTTGCTTCAGCTGGTGCTGAAGTAGGTTGTCAAGGCTTCATCGGGCCATTTCCCTCTGCCTTTCTTGATAAGAGATGTTGTAAGAACTGCTGCAAAGTTAAACACCATCGTCAATAATCCCAATTTTTTCCCGGAATTTTTCCCAGGCTTAAACCGTAATACAACAGAATGTGTTCAAACTCCGCCCTTAGCCACGCAGTTTTCCCTGATTTATATATTTTTTTTGCCTTAATACAATGCTAAAACGATTAACATATAATATTTACTTTCAAATTCAGGCCCTGCGCCTTAACTTACAGTCGTTAGTTTTTTCATTATAAATCATTCAGAATGCGGCCAATAAAAAAGGTACTTGTTGCCAACAGAGGGGAAATTGCTATCAGAATATTGAGAGCTTGTACAGAATTAGGAATTGAAACAGTTGCTATTTACACGTATGAAGACCGGTACTCACTGCACCGTTATAAAGCTGATGAAGCATATCAGGCTGGTGCAGACAATGAGCCGCTGAAACCTTATCTGAATAATCCGGAAATTATCCGCATTGCCAAAGAGGCAGGTGCAGATGCTATTCATCCGGGATATGGATTTCTGTCGGAAAACTATGAATTCGCAAGACAGTGTCAGAAAAACGGATTGATTTTTATCGGACCTGACCCGGAAGTAATGCAGCAGTTGGGCGACAAAGTGCTGGCGAAGCTGAAAGCGCGGGAGTCAGGGATTCCTCTGATTGAAAGCAGCGAGGAGCCGCTCAGAGATATTGAAACAGCCATCAGGGAAGCTGTTCGCATAGGCTACCCGGTTATGTTAAAAGCTGCTTCGGGAGGCGGTGGACGAGGTATGCGTGTTTTAAGAAATGAAGAAGACCTGAGAAAGAATTTCGGAGAAGCAAAACGGGAAGCATTAAACGCTTTTGGAGATGACACGGTGTTTCTGGAAAAATTCATTGAAAATCCCCGACATATAGAAGTGCAG
>DATCKB010000086.1:0-2234 GCA_036562505.1 Parasegetibacter sp.
AACATTTGATGTAATCACCGGCAACCCGGCCAGCAAAGCTTCTAAAACGGGGATACCAAAACCTTCAAATACCGAGGGGTAAATCATGGCAGTAGCAGCTTTGTAGATAGCCGGAAAATCCGCTGCAGACCGGAATTCCGGAGAGTTCGCAGCAGTCGGATGTTCAGATAGAAGTATAATTTTCTCCTCCAGTTTATTCTGCTTTATATATTCTTTAACCTGGTTTTTATAAGTACCCCCCTCCCCTATAGCAACCAATGGTCTGTCTAGTTCATCACCAAGAGTATGTATGGCTTTACAGATAGTGAGCAAATTCTTTCTTTCGATAATGGAACCCACATAAAGCAGGAATTTATCTGGGAGCTGATATTTAACTTTCACATAGGAAATTTCAGCTGCGCTGATTTCTTCACCAAAGGCAGGGTTGCAACTCTGATAGCAAATATCAATCTTGTTTTCATTTATACGATACAGATTTATCAGATCATCTTTTGTTTGTTGACTGATTGCAATTACCCGATCTGAATTCCTGCATGCATATTGAATTTTTTTTCTATGTATCAGTACGTCTGCCTTGTTGTACTGCGATGGATATCTTTCAAAAATGAGATCATGAACAGTAACGATCTTTTTCATCGGGAGGCTGTTTAGCCCGGTTGGAATTTCATGGCTCAGCCCGTGATAGATATCTATTTTGTTTTCAATCAGATCATGTTTTACCCAGCGGCTGCGCCATAATGATCTCAGCCAGCTTGAAGGAAATTTTTGCGGGGTGACCGTCCGCATATTCGACCAGTTCGACGTATTAAACCGATCCGTGATTTTCGGAGCGAAAAGAATATATTGATGTTGGGGGAAGGATTCAGCCAGCGATTTCAGTAGCGTTCTGCTGTAATGCCCCAGTCCGGTATTGTTCTGGTAGGCTCTTTTGGCATCAAAACCGATGTTCATGGCTGCAAGATAAAGAATGTGCAGGTAAGTTTAGTAACTGAGGAAGCTTCGGTTCATTTGTGCAGTACCTGTATTCTTTCCACTATCAGTCTGCGGCGGCCTTCATTTTTAAGTTTCCTTCTTTTGTTTTACAGTCGATCGTGGTATGTTTGCAAAAAAATGCACATGTCTTTAAAAGAACTGATAATTGACGCCTGGAACAACCGGGATTTGCTGAAAGATTCAACCTATAGCAATGCTGTAAGAGAGGTGATTGAGGAAGTGGATAAGGGAAGATTGCGCACCGCTTCACCAGGGGAAAGCGGCTGGGAAGTGAATGAATGGGTAAAACAGGCCATTCTGATGTATTTCGGGATTCAGCAAATGCAGACCTGGGATCTGCCTCCGTTTGAGTTTTATGATAAAATGGAGTTGAAAAAGAACTATGCATCGTTGGGGGTACGTGCAGTACCTCATGCGGTTGCCCGTTATGGGGCCTACCTGGCTAAAAATGTGGTACTGATGCCCTCGTATGTAAATATTGGTGCTTATGTGGATGAGGGGACGATGGTCGACACCTGGGCAACCGTGGGAAGTTGCGCACAGATCGGAAAAGGAGTGCATCTGAGCGGAGGTGTAGGGATTGGAGGCGTTCTGGAACCATTACAGGCTAGTCCGGTTATCATTGAAGACGGATGCTTTCTGGGTAGCCGGAGCATTGTGGTGGAAGGGGTAATTGTTGAAAAGGAAGCTGTGTTGGGAGCCAACGTAGTGCTGACAAAAAGCACTAAAATTATAGACGTAAGCGGCACCGAACCGGTGGAATATAAAGGAAGGGTTCCGGCAAGAAGCGTGGTCATCCCCGGATCTTATGCGAAGAAATTTCCGGCTGGCGAATATCACGTGAATTGTGCGCTGATTATCGGACAGAGGAAGGCAAGCACCGACCTCAAAACCAGTCTGAATGACGCGCTGAGGGAATTTAACGTAGCGGTTTAAGTGGGAACTATTCTTTAACAAATTTCTTAACAAATTTTAGTTTGTTTTGATAGATCAAAATTGTTATATTTACTTAGGTAAACAATCAACAATTTTTTCTCATAAGCAGTTAGTTTTGGTTAATCCCCGCCTATTCCTGGGCGGGGATTTTTATGGAGCAGTTTCAGCTTCTTCAGGATGAAAATTTGTTAGGCGAAACCCAGAATAAATTTGTGATGGAATAAATTTTCTCCTATTTTTGCCATCCCAAAATCGGGATGCCCAGATGGCGAAATTGGTAGACGCACTGTGTTCAGGTCGCAGCG
>DATCKB010000088.1:0-2699 GCA_036562505.1 Parasegetibacter sp.
TGCTGAGCGTGTTCTTCCGATGCTATAAATGAAAAGTTCATCTTTAAAATTTTGAACAAAGAAAGGGAAAATAATGATTTGTCATTTTCTTCTTACATTAAAGTTTATTTGAATGAAAGGATTGCGTTTCAATGTTTGCACTTCTGAAACTCAGCATCTGTCTCACAGCCATATATCTTTCACATATCAGAATTTTGCGCTTTGCAAATTGACATTTGTCGCATCTCAGGCGAGATAACTTTTGAATTTTCATTACATTCGCAATACTACCAAATCAACCATTATGGGTCGTCACGACAATTTTCAATCACCGGATTATTTTGGAGTGGATGAGTTGCTGTCAGATGAGCAAAAATTAATCAGAGCCACGGTAAGGGATTATGTTAAGAAAGAAATTTCACCCATAATAGAGGAATATGCGCAGCGTGCAGAATTTCCGCAGCATATTGTGCGCCAGTTAGGAGAGCTTGGCTGTTTTGGTCCGACTGTTCCTGTTGAATATGGTGGAGGCGGACTGGATTATATCAGCTATGGATTAATGATGCAGGAACTGGAACGAGGTGATAGTGGTATTCGGTCAACAGCTTCCGTACAGGGCTCGCTGGTGATGTTTCCCATATATGCTTATGGAAGCGAAGAACAGAAAAGAAAATTTCTTCCGAAACTGGCGAGCGGCGAGTGGTTAGGGTGTTTCGGACTGACAGAGCCGGATCACGGAAGTAACCCGGCTGGCATGATCAGCCGATTTGAAGATAAAGGAGACCATGTGGTGTTGAACGGAGCAAAAATGTGGATCAGTAATGCGCCGTTTGCACAGGTTGCAGTAGTTTGGGCGAAGAACGAACAGGATGAAATACACGGACTCATACTGGAAAGAGGAATGGAAGGATTTACGACTCCTGTTACGCATGGTAAATGGAGCCTCAGAGCAAGTGCGACAGGGGAGTTGGTTTTCGATAACGTAAAGGTTCCGAAGGGAAATATACTTCCGGGAGTAAAGGGTTTAAAAGGCCCGTTAAGTTGTTTAACCAAAGCCCGTTATGGAATCGCCTGGGGAGCAGTAGGCGCTGCTATGGATTGTTATCATACTGCACTTCAATATAGTCTGGAACGGTCGCAGTTTGGCAAGCCTGTTGCGGGTTTTCAGTTGCAGCAAAAGAAGCTTGCTGAAATGATTACCGAGATTACCAAAGCGCAGCTGATGAACTGGCGATTGGGTGTTCTGATGAATGAGAATAAGGCAACTCCCCAACAGGTTTCCATGGCAAAAAGAAACTCCTGTCAGATTGCAGCGGATATTGCCAGGGAAGCCCGGCAAATATTAGGCGGAAGGGGTATAACCGGTGAGTTTTCCGTAATGCGACACATGATGAATCTCGAAAGTGTGATTACCTATGAAGGAACACATGATATACATCTGCTGATAACAGGTATGGATATAACAGGTATTAATGCATTCAGCTGATGCGGTTGCAGGCGACTGGTTGTGTAACATTTAAAATTTAAACTATTAATTCAGTGCCGATGAGAATATTTCTGATAGGGTTTATGGGCGCAGGTAAAACTTACCGGGGAAAACAGATAGCCAAATATTTTAACCTTCCCTTTTTTGATCTTGATCAGGAAATTGCTGAGCGGGAAGGAAGGGAAATACCTGCAATATTTCTTGAAGAAGGGGAGGAGTATTTTCGGCTAAAAGAAAAAGAGATTCTGGAAGAAATTACCAACCGTTTCGGCGAATTTGATTCAGGCTTCGTGTTGTCGTGCGGCGGAGGCACTCCATGTTTTTTTAATAATATAGAGTTCATGAAAAAGCACGGTAAGGTGATCTGGCTGGATCTGCCTACCGAAGTTATTCTGGAACGACTATTGAAAGAAAAACAGTCGCGCCCGTTAATCCGCGATATTAACGACGAAGAGTTGAAACTCTATATCACGCGCAAATTACATGAAAGAAAGATGTACTACGAAAAGGCTGATATTACCATTAGTGAACCTGAGTTTTCAGTGGACCAGTTAAGTGAAATTATTGATTATGTATAAAATGTTTCTTTCTCTCGGCGCTGTATTTGCTGCACTCAGCGTTGCTCTCGGTGCTTTTGGTGCTCATGGGTTAAAAAAAATAGTGCCTGCCGAATCGGTAGCAACATTTCAGACAGGGGTACAATATCAGTTTTATCACGCTATCGGCTTATTTCTTGCGGGAATATTATTCAGCCAGTTTCCGGGTCAATGGATGGTTCGTTCCGGTTACTGCTTCCTGATTGGTATCATTCTGTTTTCGGGGTCTCTGTATTTACTGACTTTTCTTCACGACACAGAATCGGTTGGTCTGCGTCGACTCGGCATAATTACCCCTTTCGGTGGTTTGTTTTTTATCGCCGGCTGGCTGATGATGCTGATGGCTATCATGTCGAAGAAATAGTAGAACGGCAATTCAGATTGCTTCAACAACCATGGTAGAATTTGCCAGGCGACAGGAGTAGTTGGTAGGTAATCAGTTCCCAATAATTATCTTTGTACCATGGCCACCAAACGAAAGAAAGGAAAAAAAGCACCCGATCCGGATGGGCTGACTCCGGAGATTGAGCCAAAAATGGATATCCGGGAAATTGCGCGGGATGAACGTACCTCAAAGATCGCAGGCGCGGTTTGTCTGCTTATCTCTTTTTTTCTGTTTTTCGCATTTGCTTCTTATT
>DATCKB010000091.1:0-1782 GCA_036562505.1 Parasegetibacter sp.
GTACACGACTAGCTGATTATATGTATCAGTGCATTTGTTATCTTGCACGGGAACATGATGTTTCTGTAATTGCGGTAAGGTACAGGCCTGATAAACTTGCCTCTTACGATTTTCTGGAACATCAGAATGTGACCTTGTTATTTTATGATGAAACTGACCTTTCTCCTGAGTGGCTTGAAAGTATTAATCCGGTAGCTATATTTTCTTCAAGTTGGGGAGATAAACGTTATTTAAAAGTTGCCTTAGCCTGGAAGAATCGCGTACCATTAATAGTAGGATTAGATAATCCGTGGAAGAATACTGTAAAACAACGGATTAATAGCAGAATTTCGGCCCTTACTGTTCGAAAATATTTTAATAAAATCTGGGTAGCAGGTCCGCAACAGTTCACCTACGCTGTTAAACTGGGTTTTTCCTACAACGATATAATACAAGGAGTATATTCTGCCGATGATGAAAAATTTACTTGTAAAGAAAAGGTTTTGGATAACACGGATAGTTTAACTCTTCTGTTTGTTGGAAGGTTAGTAGATTATAAACGTCCTTTACTTCTTGCAGAATTGTTCAACGAAATTCAAACGGAAGAACCCGCACTGAATATCTGGAAATTGAAAATCGTAGGAAGTGGTCCTCAGGAAAGTTCAATCAGAGAGATCTCCAATCCTAATATATCAGTTTCTGGTTTCACTGATCCCTCTCAACTCCCGTCCCTGTATAATGAGGCCTCTGTGTTTTGCTTGCCATCGGTTGGTGAACATTGGGGTGTGGTAGTGCATGAGGCGGCACTATGTGGCTTACCCTTATTACTTTCAGACTCCGTGAGTGCATCAAGTGCATTGCTGATTGATGGGTATAATGGTTTCCTATTTGCGACGTCAAGCAGGGACTCATTCAAGGAAAACCTCAGAAAGATAATGCATTGTTCAATTGCGGAGATTCATGAGATGGGCCAGCGGAGTAGTCAAATGGCAAAAGCTTTCAGCAAGGAACTTTGGGCAGCAAGATTGTTAAGTGTTTTGAATTGAACAAAATGAAGGTAATCTACATAAACCATTATGGCGTATGGGGCGGAGCGCAGCGAAGTATGGTGGAAATGATTCGAAACTTTCCCCGCGAGGCCGTGAACCCGATAGTTTTGACACCTGAGGGGAGAATTGAGCACATACTGAAGGATGCAGGTATTGAATTCATTAGTGTGAAGGGTATCGCGAAAGTTGACCACACTCGCGTCGGATATTATAAAGGTTGGCGCTGGATTATTTTGCTGCGGGAACTATGGTACCTACTGTTTACTATGGGCGCCTTCTTAACAAACCGAAAGAAATTCAGGTCGGCTGATATTATTCATGTAAATGAAAATACCTGCATAGTTCCAGTTATTCTTGCCAAAAAACTTTATAACAAGAAGACTGTGATGCATGCGAGGGCCGTAATGAATAATGAGCAAAAGCTTTTCCGAACAAGATTAATGGGAAACTGGTTCAGAAAATATGTAGATGTATTGGTAGCGATAGATGAAAATGTAAGAGAATCCCTTCCATATCATCCGCGAACAGTGACTATTCATAACGGTTTGACTATATCCGATGAGCATACAGTAGATCAGAAACTTCAGGACAAATTAAAGGAAATCAACAAACGAAAACTAAACTTGGGTTTTGTCGGTGCACTTGATAAAAATAAAGGCATCTACGATCTAATTGAGGCGATGAAAGTCTGCATCGAGCAGAATATGGATGTTAATTTATACGTGCTGGGGGCTTCGCTGGAGTCTGCTCGGGG
>DATCKB010000097.1:0-7360 GCA_036562505.1 Parasegetibacter sp.
TATTAATATTGTGGATCCGGCAATCGGAGAAGCAATCGCCACCTTCCGTTCTATTCGCAAACTCGATGTAACAGAAGGTGATAATTTTTATGTAGAGAAGAGCGACAGCTTTGCTGAAATGGCTATGACCAGCATTAAATATCTCACTATTTCCGCTACAATAATCGGAATGATTACACTCATTGGTGCGGCAATCGGGTTAATGAATATCATGCTTGTTTCTGTAACCGAAAGAACCAAAGAAATCGGATTGATTAAAGCCATCGGAGGGAAGGAAGAAGCCATCCGTACACAGTTTCTGTTAGAATCATTAATCATCAGCTTATTAGGAGCGGTAATCGGAATTGTTCTGGGAGTCCTTATCGGAAATTTCTTCTCCCTTATACTGGGCAGCGGCTTTGTCATACCCTGGCTTTGGGTATTGTATGGAGTTGGAATCTGTACTCTTGTAGGCCTGTTGGCCGGGTTATATCCTGCCGTTAAAGCTTCGCAGTTAAACCCCATTGAAGCATTGCGTTACGAGTAAGGTAGCGTGAATTCATTGAAGCATTGAGTTACGAGTAAGGTAGCGTAGTTGGATCCCATTGAAGTCATGCGAGTAAAGCATCGCGATTAAGCCCGGTAAAGCATTGTGGTATGAGGAGGGCTTCACTTTTAAATCGATTGGAGTTTTCTTGCGGTAGGGGTAAAATGTAAAAGAAGAGATAGGATCGAAATAAAACAAACCGGCCGCGCTGAAAGCGCGGCCGGTTATGTATCGTAACAATTTAAACTTTCACCTTATTTCGGATCCAGAGCCAGTTCAATTCTTTCCAGAACATCTTCCAGATGATAACGAGTCATACTATCGGTAACACCAGGAATAGCAGCTTTGATTTCATTTTTCAATGCTTTCAAAGTTCCTTTTGCTACAGAAATAACATCGCTCTTCTTCGCAGAAGAACCACCACCGCCTAACATAGCAGCCAGGTTACCAGCAGCTCCGCCAGTAGCTGCAGGAGCAGGTGGGTTAATCAGAGCAGCCAGTTGTTCTACGTAAGATTTCTGCAGGTTTCTTCTGTAAACAGAAACAGCAGAACGGGAGTTCAGTTCCGTCCAGATGTATGATTTCAGATCATTCATCATTTCAGGAAGTGTGTAAGCTTCAGCACCCAGAGCTAACTCTGCATTGATCAGTTTATTCATTGTAGAAGCTGAAAGCAGGCGGTTCAACGCTTGTTCCTGTCTGGCCAGAATAATACTGGTCGGGTTAGCGCCTGTTCTTGCAAACACCTCCGTGTTAATCAACCATTCTGGAGTAGTGAATACGTGTTGATTCAGGAAGCTCATCGCTTCTTTTTGTCTGGCTTTTGATACATACTCATAAACATATCCGGGCTCTCCGGCCATTTTCGGAGTTTCCATGATACCACCCACATTCTTAACAACGTGGCCGATATATCTTCCGAACTGACCAACAATCTCATCGTACATTGTTTTCAGATCATCAAAGCTTTCATTTTCCTTAACCGTCCACTTAGTGAGGTTAGGCATAAGGCGCTTCAGGTTCTTGATACCATATTCGCTGGCCACCATAGAATTATCTCCGAGGTCTTCGCTCTGAGAACGAGGATCATCAGGATTGGTTTCAGTACCAAACCACAAACGAGGATTCTTTTGTTTTTCTGAAGTAAGCTTAGCCATCATTTTGGTTTCCTCGTCCACCGACTTATCCGTCCATTTATATCCCCATTCAATAGCCCAGATATCGTAATCACCCACACGTGGGAACATACCTTTATCGTTGATATTATCTTCAGGCTGTGCCACATAGTTGAAACGGGCATAGTCCATGATAGAAGGAGTGTGACCATTTTGCTCCAGCCATTTTTTATCACGCAGTTTTTCAACCGGAGTAGTTGAGCTGGAACCGAAGTTGTGGCGTAATCCGAGAGTGTGACCTACTTCGTGTGAAGACACAAAACGAATCAGTTCGCCCATCAGCTTATCATCAAACTGCATAGTTCTTGCGCGGGGGTCAACTGCAGAAGCCTGAATAAAATACCAGTTGCGCAGCAATTGCATTACGTTATGATACCAGTTGATATGGCTTTCAATAATTTCACCCGAACGAGGGTCAGCAGTAGACGGACCGCTCGCATTAGCTACAGAAGAAGGTTTGTAAACGATAGCTGAATGACGGGCATCGTCCAGACTCCATTCAGGATCTTCTTCCGGAGTAGGAGCAACCTTTCCAATAATTGCATTCTTAAATCCGGCTTTTTCAAAAGCCTTCTGCCAGTCGTTCACCCCCTGAATCAGGTAAGGGATCCATTTTTTTGGAGTTGCCGGGTCGATATAAAAAATAATCGGCTTCTGAGGTTCAACCAGTTCACCTCTTTTATATTTGGCAACATCTTCAGGTTTAGGCTCCAGCCTCCAGCGTTTAGCCAGCTGCAGACGCTTAACTCCATGAGGGTTAACATCAAAATCAGTGTAACTTACTGTGAAATAACCCACGCGAGGATCGAAATAGCGGGGCTTCATCGGGTCTTTCGGAAGAATAACCAGAGATGTGGCCAGCTCCACAGTACTTGTACCCTGAGCGCCGCCGCCTCCACCACCGCCGAGGGGGTTAGCACCACCGCCGCCGCCAGCGCGGGCATAGGTTTTAACCGCTCTGATTTCGGTATTGATAGGGAATGATTTTACTGAAGTGATGTACGACTTATCGGGCTGAAAACCTCCAATACGCCATGATGATTTGTTTCTTGAGTCAAAATGCAGAATGTCGTTGTCCCCACTGATGAAATCGGTAACATCGATCACTACATGGTTTGAATCAGAAGGAAGTACCTTAACATCAAATGCTGCAGCAATCGGCTGAAGATTTGAGCGGGTAACCGCATGGTACATTTCCTTTGTAGAGTCTTTTGAGAACTCAGAATGAGATTTTCTCAGCAGGAATACTTTGTTATTAGGTCCGTTTTCAAAAGCGATAACATTCGAGTTAACATCATCTCCCGCGTAACCGGTCATACCAGCACGCATATCAGCGCCGGCTTTTGATACTCTGGTCATAACCAGGATATCGCGACCAAGAACGGAATCAGGAATTTCAAAGTAGTATCTGTCGTCTACCTTGTGAACAATGAAAAGACCTTTTGAAGTAACCGCTTTATTGGTAATTACTTCGCCATAAGGTTTTGGTCCGGGTCTGTTAGCTGCGGCATTTCCGCCCGGTGCAGGAGCACCGCCGCCGTTATTGCCACCGGGTCTTTGCGAGAAAGCAATACTGCTGGTTGAAATCAGCAGAACTGCAATCAGGATCTTTTTAAGATTAAAAGTTTGTAACATCTGTTGAAATGGTTTTAAAGTGGCAATATAAGAAAAAGCAGAGGAGATGGTCAATGAAAGGCTTCTGTATTTGACCAGTGGAAAATACAGCTGTTGGCTGGTTTTACAGGGTTTGGCGCGAAGGGTTAAAATGAATGACAGACGGTAGATATTAACAGAATGATAATGGGGAAAATCCCCAAAAAGTTAGAAAATCAGCGCTTTTCCCTCGGAAAAATCGGTAAATTGTGCCCCTGCTTAAATTTTTTATGCGCTTTGTGTAGGGCTGTAATAATATTTTTCCTTAGAATTGTGCATTGAAAAATTAAGACTCTCAACCTATTTATTTTTTTCAACTAAAAGAACAACTAAAAACACAAGAACATGGCTGAAACAAAACCGACTGCAACAGCAACCGTAAAAAGTTCTACATCAGTTCAACCGAAGAAGTCTGGCAATATGATCTCGCTGCTGGCGCCCGTGATTTGTATCATTGCAGGGTATTTGATTTGGAGATTTATTCTTGGAGATTCAGCGTATTTCACAAAACCTGATTTAAGCGGCGGATTCTGGCCTTCACATATCGGTCCTAAAGACGCGTTGCACCGTATGTACGAAGGAGGTATCATCGTACCTGTGTTGATCGGTTTATTCCTGATGGTGGTGACCTTCTCTATCGAAAGAGCTATCACTATTTCAAAAGCAACCGGTTCCGGTTCTGTTGCTGAATTTATTCGCAAGGTACAATATCACCTGGCTAACAAAAACGTTGATGCAGCTATCGCTGAGTGCGACAAACAAAAAGGTTCTGTAGGAAACGTAATGAAAGCAGGTTTGAGACGTTATAAAGAAATGATGACTACTACTGACCTGACTACAGATCAGAAAGTAATGGCTATTCAGAAGGAAGTTGAAGAAGCTACCGCTCTTGAACTGCCTATGCTCGAGAAAAACCTCGTGTTCCTTTCTACCATCACTTCCGTAGCAACCCTCGTGGCCCTGTTAGGAACGGTAATGGGTATGATTAAATCATTCTCCAGCCTTGGTGAAGGTGGTGCAGGTGCATCTTCTGAACTGGCGATCGGTATCTCCGAAGCGTTGTATAACACTGCATTGGGTATCGGTACTTCAGCCGTGTCAATGGTTATGTACAATATCTTCACTACCAAAATAGATACTATCACTTACGGTATCGATGAATCCGGCTTTACACTTACCCAAAGCTTCGCTTCTCTTTACAAATAATTAACGGTAAAGAGTTTGTGGAAAAAGCAGGTTTTTGAATCTAATAAGTGTAAATAAAAAAGTTAATAATGCCGCGATTTAAAGCATCGAGAAAGAGTACCTGGGTGGATATGACGGCGTTTGTGGACGTAGCGTTTCTGATTCTGGCATTCTTCATGCTGGCTACCAAATTCAAGCCAGATGAGCCGGTAGAAATCAATACTCCAAGTTCGGTATCAACCCAAACCGTTCCTGAAGTGGACGTGCTTTTGGTATCAATAGATAAAGACGGCCGTGTTTTCTTTTCAATTGATAATCCTGAGTACAGGAGAGCAATCATTGAAAACCTGAACTCTACCAGAAATCTTGGATTAAACGAAAGCCAGATAAGAAACTTCCTGAACGCTCCAAGTATTGGAGTTCCGTTTTCTGGTTTACAATCTCTGCTCAGCCTCTCTGTAGATCAGATGAGTAAATACCATCAACCTGGTATTCCGGTAAACGATTCTACCGGTGGTGAGCTTGCCTTTTGGGTTAGAGACGCCATTTACATGGCAGCTGCTAAAAAGCAAAAGCTCAACCTCATGATCAAGGGAGATAATGCTACTAAATACCCCGCTTTCCGTGGTGTGTTGAAAGCATTCAAAATGCAGGATCAGAACAAGTTTCTGATAGTAACCTCAGCTGAGGAGCCACCAGTTGGTTCTCCACTTTATGAGAAAAGGCTGACAGAAACCAGAAGATAGTATTATTGTTAATTTATTAAAAATCTTGACATATGGCAGATATTGATGTTTCAGATGGTGGTGGCCATAAGAAAGGCCCGGGGGTCAAGAAGTCGAAAAAGAAAAATGCCAGAGTTGACTTAACAGCGATGGTGGATCTTGGATTTCTGCTGATCACGTTCTTTATCTTCACCACTACTTTGCAACAACCAATGGCCATGCAGTTACTCTTACCAAAGGATACTGACAGGCCGGAGGAACAGAACAAAACGAAGGAAACCGGTGCCTTTACCATATTGCTGGGGGCAGACGACAGGGTTTATTACTACGAGTATATGGATCCCACTGCCATGCAGGTAACTACATTCGGCAAAATTCGTGACCTGATTATTGATAAAAAGAGACGTACTCCAAAGGACGATCTGGTGCTGATTTTAAAGCCCAGTGATGACGCTACCTTTAAAAATACCGTAGATATTGTGGATGAAATGACCATCAATGATATCAGTCGGTTTGCGATGGTAGATATCACCCCCGAGGAATACGAAATCATGAAATCCAAAGCGAATTTACCGGTGCAGGAATAATTATCGGTTCCTTATGGAATTTGCCGGATTATGCATCTAATTAAAAACGGAAGATATGGAAGTAAGTAAAATATTACGTGCCGATTTACTTGATATCCTGTTCGAGGGGAGAAACAAGGATTACGGTGCCTACGAACTCCGCAGGCAGTATAATAAGCGCCTGACGCTGGCCCTGATTATCACTGCTTCGCTGGCTGCACTGATCCTGCTGATCTCTCTGATTCCGAAAAAAGAGGCGGAAGTAGTTGTTGCGCCGAAAATTGAGGAAGTTGAACTGATCAATATTGAGCAGGAAGAGAAAGTAGAGCCACCACCACCACCACCACCACCGGCCGCTAAAATAGAAGAGCCGCCAAAGGTGGAAACTGTAAAATACACTCCTCCTAAAATTGTTAAGGATGAGGAAGTCAGAGAAGACGAAAAACCACCTAAACAGGAAGAAGTAGCTGAGGCTAAAATTGGTGTGGTTAACCAGGAAGGTATTAAAGACTATGATGGTATCATAGCTCCTCCTTCAGACCACGGAGATGGTGTTTCTGCCGGTCCCGTAAGAGCTGAGGAAGACTGGGACAAAGTCTTCAACAAGGTAGAAATTGAATCAAAATATCCCGGTGGAAATGAGGCATGGCGCAGATTCCTTCAGAGAAACATGCGCTATCCCGACAGAGCCGCTGAAGATAATATTCAGGGTACTGTAGTGATTCAGTTCATCGTGGATAAGGAAGGAAACGTGAGTGAAGTAACTGCTGTTGAAGGTACCCATCTCGGAGGCGGACTGGTTGAAGAAGCCATCCGGATTATCAAGAGAAGTGGTAAATGGGAGCCCGCCATCCAAAACGGCCGTAAGGTAAAATCTTACAAAAAACAGCCGATTACGTTTAAGTTGGGATAAGGCGAGGTTTGATCAACGAAGGACGAGGTTCACTCCTATGCACGTGAATTCTCTCCTGAAATCTCTGAAACCGTTGCTCGCCTGTAATGCGGACACTACACCTCCCAACTTCAGTAAGAAATAAATAAGTCTGAACCCCGCGCAAGCGGGGTTTAGTTTTTTAATTTTGTCCAAATTTTTTTCATGGCAGGGAAACTTTCAGGCTGGGGAGATACTATTGTTGCATTGGCAACACCGCAGGGCGTGGGCGCCATAGGCGTTATCCGCTTAAGTGGTAAAGACGCTATTGATATTATGAATCAATTATTTCCGGCCAAAGACCTCAGCCAGCAGCCTTCTCACACCCTGCATGTAGGAGTACTTAGAAGTAACGGTGAATTGCTCGACGAAGTGGTGGTGTCTTTATACAAAGGTCCCCGTTCTTATACCGGTGAAAACGTAGTGGAAATCTCCTGCCATGGTTCCGCGTTTATCCAGGAACAGATCATCAATGCCTGCGTACAGAAAGGAGCCCGTATTGCCCGTCCGGGTGAATTCACCCAGCGCGCATTCCTGAACGGGAAGCTTGACCTCACCCAGGCCGAAGCCGTAGCCGATCTGATCGCCAGTAATTCTGC
>DATCKB010000098.1:0-1545 GCA_036562505.1 Parasegetibacter sp.
AAACAGTACCGGTTGCCTCCGGTCAGCATTGGCAGTTCAGTGTTTGGGCTCCCGAAAAAAAATCAATGATTCTTCACATTGTAGAGCCATACGAGAAGTTTCATGCTATGAAGAAAAATAGCGAAGGTTATTTTCAGTGCACGATCGAAAGTTTAGAGGAGCTAATTCGATATTATTACCTCCCGGATGGCGGGGATGATTGCGCGGACCCATCTTCCGCAGCACAACCTGAAGGTATTCACGGACCCTCTGAAACTGTTAACCACGGAAGTTTCCATTGGAATGATCAGGATTGGAAAGGTTTAGCTTGCGAAGATTTAATTCTTTATGAGCTGCATGTAGGAACATTTACTCCTGAAGGAACGTTCGAAGCAATTATTCCAAGACTGGATGAATTGATGGACACAGGAATTAACGCAATTGAACTTATGCCATTATCTCCCTTTTCCGGAGAACGTAACTGGGGTTACGACGGTGTTTTTCCATATGCAGTGCAGCAATCGTATGGCGGACCGCAGGGTTTAAAAGAACTTGTTAACGCCTGTCATCAGAAAGGCATAGCAGTATTTCTTGACGTGGTGTACAACCATATCGGTCCGGAGGGAAATATATTTGAAAATTTTGGCCCCTACTTCACTGAAAAATACTGTACACCATGGGGAAAGGCTATAAACTTTGATGGTGAGTGGTCGGATGGAGTCAGAGATTATTTTTCTGACAATGCTATCTACTGGTTTGAACATTATCATATCGATGGTTTGAGGTTGGATGCTGTTCATACGATTTTCGACAACGGTGCGGTATCATTCTGGGAATTATTATCAAAAAAAACAGAGGCGTTTGAAAAACATTCCGGAAGACGTGTACACCTTATCGCTGAAAGCGACCTGAATAGTCCGAGAGTCACTAAAACTATTGCTGAGGGGGGGAAGGGATTCAGGGGGCAGTGGCTCGACGATTTTCATCATGCCCTGTATGTTCTGTTAGACGAGAAAGGAAGAGACCGGTATATCGATTTCGGTAAGATGCAGCAACTTGCTAAAGCCTATACAGACGGATTTGTGCACAGCGGTGAATTCGTGAAATTCAGGAAAAGAAAACATGGCGCTTCGTCGGCGGCGGTTACCGGCGATAAGTTTGTTGCTTTTAATCTCAACCATGACCAGGCCGGTAACCGCCCGGGTGGAGAACGGTTATCTATGTTGGTTAGTTTCGAAAAGCAAAAGATAGCCGCAGCTGCATTAATGCTGGCCCCATATGTTCCGATGTTGTTTATGGGGGAAGAATATGGTGACGATACCCCTTTTTATTATTTCGTTTCTCATAGCGATAAGTTACTCATAACTGCAGTCAGAGAAGGCAGAAAGAATGAATTCAGAGAATTCGGAGGTGAAGCCGATTTTACCGACCCTCAGTTGGAATCGACCTATCTTTCTTCAAAAATTCAATGGGAGAAAAGATATTCGGGACATTATCAGGAATTGCTGTTCTGGAATCGCGAACTGATTAAGTTACGAAAATCTGCTCCACTCCGCAACTTCCAAA
>DATCKB010000100.1:0-3514 GCA_036562505.1 Parasegetibacter sp.
GCGGAGAGAGCTGACTGATCGCTCTTTCCAAAATTGTCGCAAACTGCTTTTGGTACAGTTCATCGTGAATATCTTCAAAATTCTCGCTGGCCGCATTTCTGAATTTGTCCATCAAAGTCTGGTCTCGCTTCATCTTTCGAAAAAAATCCAATACCAGACGCTGACCGATTTTATACAGGTACCCCGGGAAATTCTCGGAAATTCCTTTATAATGCCGCTTTTGCCAGACCCTTGTGAAGAGCTCCTGAACGATCTCCTCAGCCGCAAGCGGATCGCGGATCATAGCAAGGATATTCAGATATAGCCGCGGACTGTAGAACTTATAGAGTGCAGTAAATGCATCTTCGCAGCCGGACTGCATATCCCTGACTAACTGAGTTTCGTTATGTAGGACGAGGGGCATTTATTTTGCTAAATCGTTATTTAACGTAAAAATAAGGTAAATGTGTATATCGAAAAACCGTTTTATTTGAAATGACAGAGCGGGATGGGGAAAGCCGGATGAGTAAACCTGTACTGGTAAACAACATCCGTTAGGCTGATAGATTCTGCCGGTATTGATTGTTAGACCTTTTGTTAGAGTTTACAAAAAGTGCTAAAGTGTGCGAAACAGAGCAAGGGACTAAACCCCTTTATTAACAGGGGTTTAGTAGTACCCGGGATGGGAGTTGAACCCACACTCCCATTGCTGGGAACAGGATTTTAAGTCCTGCGTGTCTACCGATTCCACCACCCGGGTAAACTATCACTTCCCGCTGTAAACCAGTTTAATCATTGATTTCCTGATTCATCAGCAAGAAAAAAAAAGCAGATAACAAGGTTACCTGCTTCTATTCAGAGCGGAAGACCGGGCTCGAACCGGCCACCCCGACCTTGGCAAGGTCGTGCTCTACCAAATGAGCTACTTCCGCATTTTTTTCACTTAACGTGAAATGAAAAAGAACATTTATAATTCAAACTGAACAAAGCTTTCGAAAAGAACTCACTCAAAGACCCCTCTTTTCATTTGGGATGGCAAAAATAGTATTCTTCTTAGTTAAGAAAAAATTTTTTCGGAAAAATTCTTACTTGTATTTCGGTGTATACAAAGAACTTTCCGGAACTGCTTTATTAGGAGCTCCTTTATATCTGTGCTGAAACAGATTGTAGCATCCTCCTAAGACAAATGCAACGATGCAGAATACCTGAAGGTAAAATAAAAATGAAGAAGAATGCACCCAGTTCTTCGTGATATCATTACTTGAATTTTCGTGTATTTCGTGTGCCATAATTTGTGATTACGGTGCAAAAATAACGCATACAATTATAAAAACGTTGAAACCTCAGGAAATTAATTCTCTGAATTCTTTTTTTCCTTTCACAAAATGTTTCCACACAATTGACCCATTATACATTCCATTAATCTTACCTTTCCTTTTTGGGGGAAACTTATTTTCTTTTTTACTGCTGAAAAACCATTTAAACAGTGCAAAATGAGCTTTGACTACAGCCGTAAAATATGCTGTTTCGCCCTGCATTAAAGATTTTAAGGCTGACACTACATCGAGACAGATCCGCAGTGGGAGTTTCCAGAGGAGTTGTGCAACTGGTGTGTTCTTGCAAATCATAATCAGATTATTCCTGAAATTCAGAAACACTTTCATTGCGTTACCCTTTGGCAGAGTTCCTCCTCCCACGTGATATACTACAGATAAAGGACAACTATAGATTTTGTATCCCGCCAGCTGAAGACGCCAGCATAAATCAATTTCTTCCTGATGCGCAAAAAAGAATTCGTCCAGGCCGCCTGCCTCCCAATACAATTCAGCCCTTACAAACATTGCTGCACCGCTTGCCCAGAATACCGGAATTACCTCATCGTACTGGCCTTTGTCGGCCTCACAATAATCAAATATCCTTCCTCTTGCAAAAGGGTAGCCCAGATTATCGATAAAACCACCCGCTGCCCCGGCGTATTCAAACTGGTCACGGGAATGATACATCAATAATTTAGGCTGGCATGCAGCAATAGAGCGGTCAGACTCCATCAGGTTAATTACCGGCCCTATCCAGTTTTCCGATACCTCAACGTCTGAATTCAAAAGCACAAAATAATCTGCTGTTACCTGTTTCAGCGCTTCATTATATCCTTTGGCAAATCCAAAATTCTGCGACAGCTGAATAATCTTCACTTCAGGGTAAACAGCCCTGAGAAAATCCAGGGAATCATCAGTAGATGCGTTATCCGCAACAATTACAACCTTATTGCTGTAAGAAGAAGCAAGTACCGAAGGAAGAAATTTCTCGAGATAATGTTTTCCGTTCCAGTTAAGTATTACAACAGCGACCAGAGGTGAAATTTGCACTTACAAACATTTATTTTAAAAAAATAACGGAAACAAAGCTATCGTTTTTTATTTTTAGCCATGCTGTCATCACTCTATAACTGGAGAACTGTTCTGGCCTTTGTTGCCATTCTGATTGTATCGGGAACTATTTTCTACTCACAATACCTGGCGGGTAAAATAGCCGTAGAAGAGAAACAGAAAGTACTTCAGCGGGTAGAAGCAGGAAAATTGCTGGTAAATGATACTTCCGGAATCAGCACACAGCTGGTTGGTTTAATAACCGCAGATAATAATTCCATTCCTATAATTCAGACCGATGAGAACGATGTAATAGTAGCTTTTGTAAATCTGGATTCTCTGCGCGCGGCTGAAGACCCGGCATATCTGGATAATAAACTGCGTGAATTCAAAGCAATTAATGAACCCGTAGAATGGATTAGTCCGAACGACTCTACTCAGATTAACCGTTATTATTTCGGACCGTCCAGGCTATTAAATGAAGTAAGATATTACCCCATCGTTCAGCTGATGATCATCGGCTTGTTTATTATTATAACAATTCTGGCGCTGAGAAGTAATTATCGTTCTCAACAGAATCAGGTGTGGGCGGGGATGGCCAAAGAAACGGCACATCAGCTGGGTACACCGGTTTCCTCTCTGGAAGGCTGGGCTGAAGTGCTGAAAGAACAGCCGGTGGATAAGCAGATTGTGTCGGAAATACAAAAAGATATTGAGCGTCTTAAGCTGGTGAGCGACCGGTTTGGAAAGATCGGTAGTATCCCCCATCAGGAGCCTTCCGATATCATTATCCTGGTTAATAATATGGTAGATTATATTCGCAAACGTGCGGGAATGAAAGTTCAGTTCACAGTTCAAACAAGTAACCTTACAGAACTAATCGTTCCGGTTTCGCCGCCGCTGTTCGACTGGGTAATAGAGAACTTGTTGAAAAATGCACTGGATGCAATGGAAGGCAGGGGTAGTATTACCATCGATATAAAAAATGCCGGCACTTCCGCTATTATTGATGTATCCGACACGGGAAAAGGAATTACAAAAAATAATCACCGCCGGGTTTTCTCTCCCGGGTTCACTACTAAAAAACGCGGCTGGGGACTAGGGTTAAGCCTGACCAAACGCATCATCGAACAGTACCACAAGGGAGAAATATTTGTAAAGCATTCTGA
>DATCKB010000105.1:0-3250 GCA_036562505.1 Parasegetibacter sp.
CCTGAGGTAAGTAATGATCCTTACAGTCTTTTTGGAGGTAATACCGACGACGGAACCTATCCGCAAACTCGTCAGTATACCTTCGGATTGCGATTTACTTTCTAACTGTTAACATAAGAAAGAACAACCATGAGAAAATTATCTTTAAATATTATTCTAGCTTCATTGCTGCTGGTATTTTCAGCATGTAAAAAGCAATTGAATGCACCACCACCAAATGCGAAAGTAAACGGAACTGCCGTGGTGGATCTTAAAAGTGCGCAGGTAACACTGAACGGAGTTTATTATCAGTTTGCCAATGCCAGCTCAACTTTGTACAACTGGCAGGTTCAGAACGTGATGCCCAGTATGCTGGTAGGAACATTAGGTTATGGAGCGGGCCCTTACCCCGAAGAACAAAACATCAACTTAACTTCGCGGTTTATGACGACCGCTAATCCATGGCCCCGCTGGTATAAAACCCTGGCCGCTGCCAATGGGTTTCTTGAGGGACTGAAAGCATTGCCTTCCGGAATCATTACCCCGCAACGTACGGCTGAAATGGAAGCTGAGGCCAGATTTCTGCGTGCCTATTCTCATTTCAAACTGCTGATGTTTTTTGCAGAATGGAAAGACCTGAAAAGTCAGAACGGAGTATTGCTTCGTAACGAGCTACCCGGAATCAGCTCATCAGTTAAAAAAAGAAGTACTGTTGCTGAATCATATGAATCAATATTGGAAGACCTCGATTTTGCAGTAGCAAACGGTCCGACTACCAACCCTAATCATTACATGAATAAGGGCGCTGCGATGATTCTTCAGGCCAGGGTACTGCTGACCCGTGGTCAGGAAGCAGATATCACAAAAGCACTTAGTCTGGCTAATGCTGTGATAGCTCTTCCCAACTACTCGCTGGAAAATAATGTGAAGGACATCTTTCACGTAAAAGGTTTATCAAGTTCGGAAGTTATATTGGGTGTGAAACCCCAGCCATTGCAGGAAACCCGCCGTGAAACAAATAGTGGACCTTATTACGGACCGGGGGCAACTTACGCAAGTACACCTTATAGAGCAAAGGGAGCATTCAGAGATTTGCTGAACGGAGATCCCCGGCAGTCGTGGATGGTTGGTGAACCAAATACCAATGTGAACAGTCCGAATACATTTGTCTTCTCAAAATTCCTTCCGTATGTCGGCGGAGTGCAATCTGTTCCAACACAACTTTCGGAAGTTTCCTATGCAATGCGTCTCTCTGAAGCATATTTGCTGAAGGCAGAGGCTATTGCCAGATCAAGTGGCGGAAATTTAACCGATGCTAAAAATCAGATCAAAACAGTAATGTCGAAAGCCGGTGTAACTGATTTCTCGGCTGTAGACAATGCGGTTACAGCAACGGATGTATGGAAACAGGCATACTATGAAACACTTCGCGGTTTTACCGGAGAAGATGGCATCGACTGGCTTGCGCTGATGCGTTTTCCGTTCGATACAATAAAAGAACTTCGTCCGACTATCACTGAAATGTCTCAGCTGTGGTTTGGAATCCCTCTTGATGAACTTCAGAACAATCCGTTGTTCGGATCACAAAACGCAGGTGGATATCCCATTCCATAATATTTATTTGGTACTATAATATTACCCTGTAGTTTGATGGTAACGTCAGACTATAGGGTATTTCTAAAAAAATAATAAATGAAAGTGATGATGAGTATTAAAAGTGCGATAAAGAAGATTTGTTTCAGTTTGTTATTGATGGCTTTGATTCCGCATACAAACCTGAAAGCACAGGGAAAAAAAGTTTTACAGGTGGGTGATCCTGCACCGCCTCTGAAATATGCAAAATGGATACAGGGAGCGAATCCGATAACCGAATTAAAAAAAGATAAACTGTATGTAATTGAATTCTGGGCAACCTGGTGCGGACCGTGTATTGCGGCTATGCCCCATCTTTCTGAATTGGCAAAAAAATATGAAGGTAAAATTGATTTTATCGGATGCGATGTCTGGGAACATAAATATGGCGGTCCGAAAGAGCAGGAGTCATATCTTTCCAAAGTGACCAAGTTTGTGCAGGATCAGTTTAATCTCGGCAGACTTACCTACAATGTAATTATCGATAACAATGCAGAGGATATGGCAAAAAACTGGCTTGATGCAGCCGGTATCGGAGGCATTCCCAGCTCATTTGTTATTGCTGATGGTAAGATAGCCTGGATTGGACATCCGCATTATATAGATTCAATTCTTACCGGCGTAATTAATGGTACGTTTGATGTTGCTGCTGAAAGAGAAAGACAGGAAGCGAGAAGAAAAAAACAGGATGCCCAATCGGCCGGCTATAAAAATGCTATGGCAGCTTACAAGAAAGCTGAAGAGGAGAAGGATTTTGCTAAGGCATTACAGCTGGTAGATTCTGCTATTGCAAAATTTCCGTCAAACAGCTATATGTTTGTAACGGATAAGTTTATGCTGCTGCTTAAACATGTTGGAGAAGAAAAAGCTATTTAATACGGCAGGGAACTTCAGAAAGAAAAAATGGCGGGGCAGGTACTGATTGCCAATCTTTATGCAATGGACTCGCTGTCAGAAAATGTGAACAGATTCGCTGCGGAGGAGGTAAGTAAATGGGACATAAGTAATGCTAAGGTTCTCGATATTCGCGCCAGTTTTGAGGCACGTTCAGGACAGTTCAAAAAGGCTGCTGAAACACAACGAAAAGCTATAGAAAAAGCAAAAGCCGAAAAGGATAATCCGGCTATGACCGAAGGGTTGATTGAAGAAATGCAGAAGAGGGCTGAAGAATATGAAAAAAAAGCCGGTGCCAACACATCTGAAATAAATGGTAAAATTACCATCGGAGATAAGGTTCCCGAATTGAAATATGGCACCTGGCTTAAAGGTGAACCTATTAAAGCATACGAAAAAGGGCGTCTGTATATATTTGAATTCTGGGCAACCTGGTGCGGTCCATGTATTGCTTCGATGCCACACCTGAGTGAATTTGCAGCAAAGCATAAAGATGATGTTACCGTCATCGCAGTGAACATCTGGGAGAAAACCGGGGATCAGCCTTATGAAACCTCTCTTCCGAAAGTGAAACGTTTTGTAGAACAGATGGGAGATAAAATGGGTTTTGATGTGATTACCGATAGTAAAGATGAGTTTATGGGAACAGGATGGATGAAAGCCGCAGGGCAGAATGGTATCCCTTGTTCTTTTATAGTGAAAGATGGTATAATTCAGTGGATTGGGCATCCGGTAAATATAGACT
>DATCKB010000106.1:0-4724 GCA_036562505.1 Parasegetibacter sp.
CTACACATCGGTACGAAGCTCCCGGTCAATATACTGTTACCCTCACCTCATTCAATAACGGATGTCCACAAACCATTTCCAAGACCCAGTATATCGACGTGAAACCACCGATGGCCGACTTTGAATACGATATTGACTGCAGTAACCTTCAGAACGTGAATTTCACCAACACTTCAGTTACTGACCCTTCCAAAGGTGCTATTAGTTTCGCCTGGCAGTTTGGTGATCCGTCATCAAATAATTCAACAGATATTTCTCCATCATTTATCTATCCGGGAATTGGTTCATACAGCGTTACATTAACTGCAACCAACGGAGGGTGTACCCACTCGGTGACAAAAATTGTAACCCTGGCCGACGTTTCTGCCGATTTCGAAGCGTCAGAAACTACTGTCTGCAGAAGCGGAGTCTTTACAATCGAAGCTGTTAAAAGCAATCCGGATTTGATTTCACAATATGAATGGACAATCAATGGGGGCACACCATTCATCGGACCCCGCAGTTTCGAAACGAGTTTCCCTGCAAACGGAGTATATTCAGTCGGACTCAGAATCATAGACATTAACGGGTGTGAGGCAATGCTGAACAGACCAGACTATATCACTGTACAGGGACCTTTCGCGTCATT
Source organism: Parasegetibacter sp. (assembly GCA_036562505.1). Lineage (GTDB taxonomy): Bacteria > Bacteroidota > Bacteroidia > Chitinophagales > Chitinophagaceae > Parasegetibacter. The sequence continues at coordinate 629 of DATCKB010000106.1, forward strand.
CACTGCTGCAGCTACTAACGGCTGCCCTTTTGAACCAGTAACTTTCACCGATAACTCAGATTCGGATGCCCCATTAATTAGCTGGACTTTCAACTTCGGAAACGGAGATACACAAAGCTTTGGTTCAGCACCATTCACTTACCATTACACAGATACGGGATGGTATAATGTTACACTTACGGTGACAGATAACGACGGTTGCTCCGATGCATTTACCCTGGCTGACGCAATACATATCACCAAACCTACAGCGTCCTTCAGTGCTGAAAGAACCTTGTTCTGTCCGGGTGGCGAACTCGCATTTTATGATTCTTCAAAGGGATATACCCTGACCCATAGCTGGAATTTCGGAGATCAGGGCACTTCAACAGATCCATCCCCTGTGCATATATATCAGGGCGATGACGCTGTATATTCGGTTGAACTTATTGTAACGGATATGTATGGTTGTAAAGATACTCTGCTGAAACAGGATTATATTACAATAGTACGCCCCAAACCGGCATTTGACCTTATCGATTCCTCCTCCATTTGTCCGCCTCTCGAAACAAAATTCTTCCGTAAAGGCACCGACTATGAATCTTTCTACTGGGACTTTGGAGACGGAACAGTTTCAGAACTCGACAACCCCGTGAACTTTTTTAATACCTATGGCTCCTATGAAGTACGCTTATACGTTACCGGTTACGGAGGATGTGTAGAGTATGCATCACAGCAGGTAAACGTGTATAACCCATATAGCTATACGAATATCAGCATGAGTCCGATTACCTCATGCAACGAGCTTACCGTAGATTTTGGTATAAATACACCTCCGGCTACCAGGTTTGTGTTTTACTATGGGGACGGAACCTCTGACACTACCGGAACGCGTAACCTGAGCCATTTCTATGATTTTCCGAGAAACTATGCTCCATACCTGATTCTGACAGATAGTCTGGATTGCACGGTAACCGTTGGAGGACCCAATACCATCAGAATCATCGGCGCGGTACCGATATTTTCTCCTGATAAAAAGAACTTCTGCGATGAATCGATTGTTTACTTCAGAAATTTCACGCAGGGAAATGACCCGATAGTTTCCACCGTGTGGGATTTTGCCGACGGCACCACATCTACCGATCAGGAGCCCACGCATTTCTTCAACACTCCGGGTGTATATCCTGTAACATTAACGGTTACCACTGAAGCCAACTGTACCAAAAGTTTTATTGACACTATCAGGGTTTACAATACTCCTGAGCCGATAATTTTCAGCGATGACCTGGTCTGTCTGAACGAATTAATAGCATTTCAGGGTCAGTTAGCACTCGCAGATACTTCCATAACCTGGAACTGGAATCTCGGCAATGGAGTAACTACGCAGAATGCTGATACCAGCACGAGCTACACCCGGGCGGGCACGGTAACTGTAAACCTCAGCGCCACTAATTTACTGGGCTGCAGCGGAAGTACTTCCAAATCTATAACGGTGGCCCCTTTACCGGAAATACTGTTTGAATCTGACCCGGTTGTGCCGGTAGGAAGTAGTATAACCATCCCCGTTACATACAGCCCTAATGTAGTACAATGGATATGGACACCTTCGAATACTCTTAATTGTAATAACTGCGGGAATCCCGTAGCAACTCCACAGTTTACGACCACCTACAGAGTCGATGTAACTGATGCAAACGGTTGTAAAAATTCAAGTGATGTAACAGTGAAAGTTATCTGTAACGAAGAGAATTATTTTGTTCCGAATACTTTTAGTCCGAATAACGATGGCATAAACGATGTATTTTATCCGCGTGGGAAAGGCATACATCGTGTGGAGTCGATGAAGATTTTCAACAGATGGGGACAACTGATTTTTGAAAGAAGAAACTTCATGGCTAACGATGCAAATGCAGGGTGGGATGGAACGATAAAAGGAAAACCAGCTGAAGCAGATACTTACGTTTATATTGTAGAATTTATTTGCGAAAATGCCACAATAATTCCTTTCAAGGGAAATGTAACTTTAATCCGTTAGTTGTGAAACTGAGAATAAATATCAGTCAGAATAAATCAGGATCGTACAGACCAGCACTTAAGCTCATACGAACCCTACCGGTTTGCATCTTGGTCTTACTCCTGCTTCCCCTGTCTGATATTAAATCTCAGGATGCTCATTTTTCCCAGTTCTTCGAAACCCCGCTTCTCAGAAATCCCGGCCTGGCCGGTATTTTCACAGGCGATATCAGAGTGCAGGGAGTGTACCGCGACCAGTGGCAAAGTGTAACCCAGGGCTATCGCACCGGCTCCTTAAATGCCGAATATAAAATGCCCATAGGAAAGCAGTACGACTTTCTTACCTGGGGCTTTCAGGCGCTGTTTGATAAAGCAGGCACGGTTGGACTGACCACCGCCCATTTTCAACCGGTGCTGAACTATCATAAATCGCTTAGCGGAGAAGACAATATGTATCTGTCGCTAGGATTTATGGGTGGAATTGTCCAGAAAAGAATTGATCGGTCAAAGATCACTACCAACAATCAATATGATGGTAACGGCTATAATCCCGGTCTTCCGGATGGTGAATATTTCACAGATTTCAAACAAACATACTGGGATGGAAGCGTTGGAATGAGCTTCAATTCTGACCTGGGAAGAAATATGAATAACCGTCTCTTTCTCGGAATCGCCTACCACCATTTTAACCGCCCCACGAATTCCTTCTATAAAAATCCCGATATCGGGTTAAGTCCGAAATGGGTTTATTCGGCCGGGGTAAAACTTCAGATAAACGAGTTCTCTTTCTTCAACCTTCAGGCTGATTATTCTCAACAAGGCCCGCATGAAGCAGTCATTGGCGGGGCTTTGTATGGTTATAAAATCGGTGAACAACCCGACGACCCTCAGTACACTATTCAGGCTGGAGCTTTTCTGCGATGGAAAGACGCGTTTATACCAGTTATCAAGCTCGATTATAAACCCGTGGCTATAGCACTCAGTTACGATATAAACGTATCGCCCCTGAAAACTGCAAGTATGGGCAGAGGCGGTTTTGAACTTTCTGTCACCTTTATCGGATTCCTGAACCGGGAAAACTCGAGCCGGGATGCAGTATTATGTCCGAGGTTTTAACCTTTTCTTAATAGCTCAGGCACAATATTTTAGAAAATACCATTGAATTCTGAAGAATTTTAATCCATATCTTTGTAAATACCGGGAATTTCTTGTTAATTTGTCGTTATAACAGATTGTATTTGAAGCTTTTTTACACGATACTGTTCTTTATGGTGGGTTTTGTGCTACAGGGTGTAGCACAAAATAATCCTATTCCCTCACAGGAAGAACGTAAGGAGAAGATCGTGCGCTTCTATCCCAACCCGGCACATTCAGAGATTAACTTTGATTTCGAAAAGAACTACGATAACACATACACCTTCACCATCTATAATTTCCTGGGAAAGAAAATGCTGGAATTACAAAAAATTAACCCCAAAAATCAGGTCGATCTTTCTGAGTTTCTTAGAGGTGTATATATCTTCCAGCTGAAAGATAAAAACGGACGGGTGATTGAAACTGGTAAGTTTCAGGTAGTGAAGTAAAATCCCGCCGATCATTCCAAATTTTTCCTTTTTTAACCGACATTTTGTCCCTTTATTACCTACTGGCAAAACTTTTGACAGTGTACTTTTGCCTACAATTTTGACATTATGGAACAGAAAGATTTTCAACAAGAGGAAAAGCAGAGTTCTGAAAACGGACTTGATACAGAAATGGACATTAATGCAGATGCAGACATCAGTGGAAGCGCTCATTTAAATGAGCCGGTTCAGGAATCTCCAGAATCAGAAGAACTGCGCAGGGAGCTGGATGAGATGAAAGACAAGTACATCAGACTTGTTGCCGAGTTTGATAATTATAAACGCAGAACTTCCAGGGAAAGAATTGAAATGATTCAAACCGCCGGAAAGGAAGTAATTGAAGAAATGCTTGAGGTAATAGACGACTTCGAACGTGCACTTTCACTAATGGAGAATGCTGAGGAAGTAGGAGCTGTGAAAGAGGGTGTTAAGCTGATTTTCAATAAGTTAAGAAACAAAATGGAAGCCAGAGGGCTGAAACC
>DATCKB010000109.1:0-2660 GCA_036562505.1 Parasegetibacter sp.
ATTGGAAACAGAGCCTTTATCCCTAAAAGGGCAAGCTTCGACTCACGATATTGTTTCAGATCTTCCAGAAAAATATCACCAAATGCAGCATATTCGAATCCTTTCGATTTCAGTTCCTGAACCTTTCCACCCATAACTTGCTCGTAAATATCATTCGAAGGAAAATCAGGAAATTCCACAGTTCCGTATTCTATCCCGATCGAGTTCAGTTGCTCCTGAAGAAGTTCTCGCCTAAGGCCATGCATGCTCACCCTATTGTATTGGGTACTCATCGATGTAACAAGATAATCTACAGAATAGTTCCTGTCCTCTAACAAATGGTAAAGTGCTAATGCAGAATCCTTACCGCTACTCCAGTTGAAATAAACCGTTTTGTTTGACATTAATAGCTTTTTTATCCGAAGATAACATTCTGGCAGTTCCTATTAACTATTTCCGGTTGGACGTGGTGCCCAGCGGTCGTATGGAGTCATATCAAATCCGTTCACCTCATCCATAGAAAGATTGAGTGCTTTTGCTACTCCCGCACCGTATTCCGGATCTGCTTTAGAGCAATTTCTGATATGTCTGATTTGAATAAACTTCTCAGCTCCGCCTATCTGCGCTGCAGTATTATTGAAAAGTTCCTGAGCTTTACCATTAGCTTTTATAATACGGAAGAGATCTCCGGGCTGTGTGTAATAATCTTCATCATCGTCTCTGAAATTATAATTATACGCAGCGCCCATTAATTCCAGCGGCGGTTCCTGTGCATGAGGTTGTTCCTGCCATTCCCCGTAACTGTTCGGGTTATAATGTTTGGTATCGCCATAATTTCCGTCAACGCGCATTGCGCCATCCCGGTGGAATGCGTGATATGGACATTTAGGTTTGTTTACCGGAATCTGGAAATGGTTTACGCCAAGTCTGTAACGTTGTGCATCCCCGTAAGAGAACAGTCTTCCCTGTAACATTTTATCAGGAGAGAACCCGATTCCGGGAACAATATTCGCAGGATTGAATGCCGCCTGCTCAACATCCTGAAAATAATTCTCTGGATTTCTGTTCAGTTCAAACTCACCAACCGGAATAAGCGGAAAATCTTTTTTCGACCACACCTTGGTTAAATCAAATGGATGGAAACGATAGGTTTTGGCCTGCTCTTCTGTCATAATCTGAACATACATTGTCCATTTAGGATAATCGCCCCGCTCAATGGCATAAAACAGATCGCGCTGATGTGATTCCCTGTCTTGTCCAACTACGCGTGCGGCTTCTTCATCTGTTAAATTTTCAATTCCCTGTTGTGTACGGAAATGAAATTTCACCCAATGTCTGACATTGTCTTTATTGATAAAGCTATAGGTATGACTTCCGAATCCGTGCATGTGACGGTATGATTTCGGAATACCTCTGTCGCTCATTACAATCGTCACCTGATGAAGAGCTTCAGGCAGGAGTGTCCAGAAATCCCAATTATTATTAGCGCTACGCAGATTGGTTTTAGGATCGCGTTTAACCGCATGGTTCAGGTCGGGAAACTTCAGCGGATCCCTGAAGAAAAAAACAGGCGTGTTATTCCCTACAAGATCCCAGTTTCCTTCCTCTGTATAGAATTTAATAGCGAAACCTCTGATATCTCGTTCCGCGTCTGCTGCACCTCTTTCTCCAGCTACAGTAGAAAAGCGTACGAACAGATCAGTTTTCTTACCTACCTCACTGAAAATCTTTGCTTTGGTATATTGAGTGATATCATGTGTTACGGTAAATGTTCCGAAAGCACCCGACCCTTTTGCATGCATTCTTCTTTCAGGAATCACTTCGCGGTCGAAATTGGCCAGTTTTTCGAGGAACCAGATATCTTGAAGAAGCATGGGACCTCTGGGGCCCGCGGTTTGTACGTTCTGATTATCAGGAACTGGCGCACCGGTCTGCCTGGTGAGTTTGGGTTTGTTTTCCATAATTGAAAGTTTTCAACAATTTAAGGAAATAGGGTGACAATACCATGTAAAAAGAGACCGGCCGCTGCGCGGCCGATCTTTTTCCTGACTTATATTATTTTCTTGACTTATATTATCTTCCTGACCTGCATTATCTTCCTGACTTATATTATCAGATTTTAAACTCTGTTATGCCTTATTGTTATTCACCTTTCAGAATTTGACGGGAAATCTGTATCCCTTCGCCTGTAATTATTAACTGATATACACCTGAAGATATACCAGCAGGAATGCTGATTACCTGAGATGCTGAACCTCCCTGATGATTCATTTCTTTTTTGAATATCTGCTCGCCCGTGCGGCTGATCATAGTTATGTTATAACGCCCTTTCGGCAATTCCGTTTGCAGAGTCAGTGCATTACCCAAAACCGGATTCGGATAAACAGTAATCAACTGTGCATTAACGTTATTTCGATTTACGCTTACAACCGGACTGTATTTCACGGTTCCATCGGCGTCAACCACTTTAACCCTATAAAAATTCATTCCGCTTACGGGCGACTGATCGTTGAACTGATAATAGAGGACAGAGGTTCCAACAACTGAGGCTCCGGCAGCTGAATTTCCCGTATCCGAACTTCCGGTTGCTGAATTTCCGGCTGCTGAATTTCCAACGCCATTTTTCCCGTATACCTGACCAATTTTCATAAAATTTCTGGCATCTGTGCTGCGTTCAATTT
>DATCKB010000111.1:0-6969 GCA_036562505.1 Parasegetibacter sp.
ATATGGGTGAATTCCCCGAAGAAATCGTAAAAGAACTTGGGGTGGAAAGTGAGCGGGCGAGAACTTCCAGTGAGTAACGAACCGGTTCCTGTATAATCAGGTGGGGTAGATTAAAGGAGAAAATCCGTCGGACTTCTTTCCCGGGTGCGTTCATAAATTCCTCCCCAAACCATTCTTTTCCACTTTGAAGAAAATTGATGGTATCCAGTTCGTGCTGCTGACGGTGGAGATAAGTGGTGAGGAAAGTTCCGCCGGCGACTGGAATTCCACCAGTTGAAATTCTTTTCCCGTTCCCTCCTATGGTCAGAAAATAGAATGAACTGTTTGAATATATATTCTTTTCGCAACGAAAGGATTGCGCTCCATCCTGCACCCATTTGTCAGGACCATCAGCATAAAAAAGAATATAATCCTGGCCGTTAAAAACACCGTCGCCTCCATCGACTACCATAATGGCGTTTTCTACCAGGTCATCGGTATAGTTACCACTGTTTGATTCGGAAAGCATGGCACCTCCGTTTCCAAAAAGGCGGATAGAGGAAGAAGATACTCCCGCGGCATTTATCCCCGCTGCGGACAACCAGGGCAGGTCGATCCTGTACACTCCGGACTGCCTGATTTCCAGCTTATACCAGTTTCCCGAAGCCAGTACTGAGCTGGAAGAATAGGTTCTTTGAGCCCGGGTCTGAAGCACGCCAAAGCATAAAGCTGAAAGTATGGCCCAAAGTTTATTCATCAGCTGCAAAATAACTCTGTAATTTCATACAATAAACCCATATTCCGTATCGTTATCAATATTCCAAAAACCTAGCTCAATGCTAAAGATGAATTTGAAAAATTTAACAGTCCTTTTATCTGCTGTGGTAGTTTTTGCATCGTGTAAGAACGGCAGCGGACTTTTCGCGAAGAAAAAGGAGAAATCATCCGTAACCGGCTGGAACTACAACGACAAAGACATGGGTGGATACCAAGTGTCGATGGAAAAAGAACAAAAAACCGGCCCGGGTCTGGTTTTTATTCAGGGCGGTACCTTCACCATGGGAGCGACCCAGGAAGACGTGATGGGCGACTGGAACAATATTCCCCGGAGAGTAACGGTGAACTCATTTTACATCGACAGAACCGAGGTAGCTAACGTACATTACAGAGAATATTTATACTGGCTCGAGCAGGTGTTCGACGGAGATGAATACCGCGAACTGCGTGAAGCTGCACTTCCTGATACCCTGGTATGGAGAAGTGAGCTCGCATACAACGAGCCGCTGGTAGAATATTATTTCCGTCACCCTTCTTACAACTATTATCCTGTAGTGGGTGTTAGCTGGAGACAAGCGAAAGATTTCTGCCTTTGGAGAACAGACAGAGTAAACGAAGGTATCCTGGTTCAGAAAGGATATATCAATAAGAATTCCCTCCGTAACCTTCAGGGTCTCGGTCAGGAAAACTTCAACACAAAAGCTTATCTGGTTGGTGAATATCAGGCAACTCCTGGTACAGCTGCCAAGTCTAAGAAAAACCCTCTTCAAAACCCTAACGGAACTCCGAGAATTCAGGTGAAATTTGAAGATGGAATTCTGCTTCCCGACTATCGCCTTCCAACAGAAGCTGAGTGGGAGTATGCAGCTCTGGGTTATATCAATCAGAACCCTGACCCATCGCACAAAGACAGTAAGCGTGGTGAGGAATTGGTGGGCAACAAACAGGTTTATTCCTGGTCACAAAACGTAAACGGTTTGCGCGACAGCCGCCGTGGAAGCTGGCAGGGTACTTTCCTGGCTAACTTCAAACGTGGTTCAGGTGATAACATGGGGGTTGCAGGTGGATTGAACGATAACGCCGTTTATACTGCAGAAGTTGAATCTTTCTATCCGAACGGATTCGGATTATATAATATGTCCGGAAACGTAGCTGAATGGACTAACGACGTTTATCGTCCGCTTAACACGGTTGATATTGATGATGTTGCTCCGTTCAGAGGTAACAAATTCAACAAGCTTTATCAGAATCAGGACGGTACGTTTGAAAGGGATAGTCTAGGTCGTCTGAAAACTGTTGAAGTAACTGACGAAGAAAGCAAAAACAGAAGAAACTATCAGAGAGGTAATGTAATTGATTACCTTGATGGTGATAGCATTTCAGGTGTAACTTACGGATATGGAATTACCACATTAATTGGCAACCATACCAGAGTAGTTAAAGGTGGAAGCTGGAATGACCGCCCTTACTGGCTCTCTCCCGGTACACGCAGATACCTGGAAGAAGATCAGGCGAGCAGCACTATCGGTTTCCGTTGTGCAATGGACCGTGTAGGCAGCGCTGCAGGTAACGGTCGCAAAACCGGTATCATCTACAAGAACAAAAGACAAAAACGCTAAGCGTATTAAGATATCATCGTATCCCTTTAAAAAGTGATGTTCACGAAAAAGCCCCGCTGAGAATGTGGGGCTTTTTTTTGTCCTCTCCTACACGAAACAACTTTGATCTCAGCTTTTGCGATATCACGTATCTTGCATTGTTTGAATCTTTTCTTGACTTTTGACTTTTGACTTTTGACTTTTGACTTTTGAAAAATGACCATAACTGAACTATATAATATCTACCAGCAATACCCTGGTGTACAAACCGACACCCGGAAATTACAAAAGGGTGATTTGTTCTTTGCGTTAAAGGGACCCAACTTCAATGCCAATACGCTTGCTGCTAAAGCTATTGAAGCTGGAGCGGCTTTTGCTATTATTGATGATGCACAATATCACCATCCCCCGCATACTATTCTGGTAGATGATGTTTTACAAACCCTGCAGGATCTGGCAAAACATCACCGTCAGCAATTTAAGATTCCATTTCTTGCGGTTACAGGTACTAACGGTAAAACCACTACGAAAGAACTGATTTATCAGGTGTTGAGTTCTCATAAAAAAACTTACACCACAAAAGGAAACCTGAATAATCATATTGGCGTACCGCTGACACTGCTGAGCATAAAGGCAGATGCTGAAATTGCGGTTATTGAAATGGGTGCGAACCACCAGGGAGAAATTGCTTCTTACTGCGTTTACGCATTGCCTACACACGGGTTAATTACCAATTGCGGGAAAGCCCATCTGGAAGGGTTCGGAGGCGAAGAGGGTGTAAGAAAGGGCAAGGGTGAGTTATTCGATTTTCTTCGTGCAAACGGAGGTACAGCCTTTATCATGAACGACTACGCTTATCTCCGTGAAATGAGTAAGGGAATTCCTAACATTATTACATACGGAACAACCAGCAGTGAATTTACAGGAAGTGTATCTAACAGTGATCCATACCTGAAAGCAAAGGTAATGATCAGAGGAAAGGAATATGATATAGATACTCAGCTGGTCGGTGATTATAATCTTCCGAATATACTGGCTGCGGTTGCAGTGGGAACTTATTTCGACATTCCTGTTGAAAAACAGTTGAAAGCATTGGTTGAATACAGTCCGGCTAACAGCCGCTCACAACTCGTTCACAAAGGTTCCAACACAATTATCATGGATGCCTATAATGCCAACCCTACCAGTATGAAAGTAGCTTTGGAAAACTTTGCAAAGCTGAAAGCGGAAAACAAACTTGTGATGCTCGGGGCAATGATGGAACTGGGAGCTTCGAGTAATGAGGAACATCAGAAAGTGGTTAAAATGCTGAACAATCTGGGCTTTGAAGATGTAGTTCTGGTAGGTGGAGATTTCAGGGGGAATAATAAAAATTATATATATCTCGATAATTCTCAGGCTGCTGCGGAATGGCTGAAAAGCCTTCAGTTGAAAAACACCACAATACTTGTAAAAGGGTCAAGAAGCATTGAAATGGAGAGACTTCTGGAAGCATTTTAACAAACAAAAACTCAGTAAGAACAAGGGTTTTTAACAGGCAATCCGGGAATCTTCGTAAATTTGCATATGGACCACGATCATTCAAAACGAAGCTATCTCGCCTCTATATTTGGCTGTTACTGTCCGCGTTGCCGGGAAGGCAAAATGTTTCAAAACAAAACAGCAATCCGCTTAGAAAAGAATCTTAAGCTAAACAAGAATTGTCCCGTTTGCGGGCAACCAACCGAAATTGAGCCGGGATTTTATTACGGAACTGCATATGTGAGTTATGCACTTACCGTAGCCATTAGTGTAGCTACATTTGTAGCATGGGTAGTATTGATAGGAATGTCGTTACAGGACAACCGCTTTATCGGCTGGCTGATTCTGAACGGCCTTCTTTTACTGGTTCTGCAGCCCTGGCTGATGCGGATTTCCCGTTCCTTGTGGATTTCCTGGTTTGTAAAATATGACCCCGACTGGAGAACCAACAAAATCAAGGAAGAAGAACTGGAAAGGATTATACCGGAGCAGATGCTGGATTAATTCACACATCATCCTTACAAACTAACTCCTCTTTTCCAGGGAATAAAATCGTTCTGATTTAAGAGAACGGCTTTGGGAATAATTTCTCCGCTAGCTGCTTTGATGCAGTATTCGAGGATTTCTGTGCCCATCTCTTCGATCGACTTTTTTCCTTCTATTATCGGACCGGTATCAATATCTATGATATCACTCATTCTTTTTGCCAGCGCTGTATTTGAAGATATCTTAATAACCGGGCAAACAGGATTGCCGGTGGGTGTTCCCAATCCGGTAGTGAATAAAATTAATGTAGCACCGCTGGCAGCTTTTCCGGTTGTTGCTTCCACATCATTACCCGGCGTACAAACCAGATTGAGTCCGGCTTTAGTTGCGGGTTCTGTATAATCCAGCACATCGGTTACGGGTGAAGTGCCTCCTTTCTTTGCGGCGCCGGCACTCTTAATCGCATCTGTGATGAGACCGTCTTTGATATTACCCGGCGAGGGATTCATATGAAATCCGGAACCTACCAGGTATGCAGCCTGATTGTAGGAAGTCATCAGATCGATAAATTTTTTTGCGGCCGCTTCTTCATTAGTGCGGTCAATCAGGTTCTGTTCAACACCGCAGAGCTCAGGAAATTCTGCAAGCAGAACTGTTCCACCTAAAGCGACGAGCATATCGCTGGCGTACCCAACGGCAGGGTTAGCCGAAATTCCGCTGAAGCCATCACTACCTCCGCACTTCACTCCGATGGTGAGTTTACTCAAAGGTGCCGGCGCCCTCTCCTGCTTATTCGCTTCTATCAAACCTTTGAAGGTAGATTTAATAGCATCAGTGATTAACTGTTCTTCGCTTAGAGATTGCTGTTGTTCGAAAATCAGCAGCGGTTTGTCAAAGCTCGGATTTCTCTCGTAAAGGTCTCGTTTAAAATCGTCCACCTGAAGGTGCTGGCAACCCAGACTAAGCACGGTTACTCCCGCAACATTCGGATGGTCGGCATAAGCAGCGAGCAGTCTGCTTAAAATAGCTGCATCCTGCCGGGTTCCGCCGCAACCACCCTGATGGTTCAGAAATTTAATCCCATCTATGTTCTTAAAAATGCGATTGGTGTTGACGATTGATTCTGTCAGGTTCAGATCAACCTCCTCCAGCGGTTTGCCCTGAAGATAAAGCTCCTTCAGTAAACGAGTCTTCTGTTTGTATTTATCAGTTATCGAATAGCCCAACTCGTTATGGAGTGCTTCTCTGATTACATCGAGATTCCGGTTCTCGCAAAAAACGGTGGGAATAAATAACCAGTAGTTAGCCGTTCCTACCCTGCCATCGCTGCGATGATAACCCTTAAAACTGCGATCCTTAAACGCAGAAACATCGGGTGGTTGCCATTGATATTCCTTTGCACGAAAAGCAAAGGGCTCGGCGGCGTGCTTTACATTTTCGGTGGTCATTAAATTCCCTGCGAATATCTTGCACTGTGCTTTTCCCACTAATACTCCGTACATGATAATATCACCACCGGGTTCAAGATCGGTGGTGAATATTTTATGTTTCGCGGGAATATCATCCCGTACCTGAATAGTTTGTCCGGCATAGGAAATTCGAGTGCCCGCGGGTATATCACTGAGGGCTACCCAAACATTATCTTTTTCACTGACTTTTATAACGGGCTGGCGCATCTGATGCTGGCTTGGTTTTAATGGAGTTATAAGCGCAATTTTATGAACGGCTTAAATACAATGTTAAAATGGCTATAGTTCAATACAGACTTACTATATTTAGGTGTTAGTGATTCTGTTTTCCGAGCTTACCGGTCACAAATCCGTACTGATTTTATTGTTATCAAATATACGCTATGTTGAAATCTTTACCATCCCAACTCTTTATATTATTGTTGTTTCTTCTACCGCAGTCGTTTTTGTTGGCCCAGAAACAGGAGGTTAAGCAGAACTATCAGACTATTCTGTTCAATGCAGGAAAAATGATAGAAATGTTTCATTACGAACCCAAACCGTTTAATGATTCATTTTCTTCCAGACTTTATCATGAGTATTTCAGAACGCTTGATCCTTCATCAATGATCTTTCTGCAGTCGGATCTGGATCAGCTTCGTCATTTTGAATTCCAGCTGGATGATGAGATTAAAGGAAAGGGAGCGCAGTTTTTCCTTTCGGTAAACAGTATCTATCTGCAACGTATACACGAAGCAAAGGAGTTTTGTGATGATTTACTGAAAATGCCGATCAACACTTCTTCACAGAAAGTATATGATGGCAATAGAAGAAATAAGCCTTTCCCGAAAAATGCCGATGAGAAGAAAGAATTGTGGGAATTGCTGATCAGATATCGCCTGCTGAATCAGCTGGAAGATCTAATTGAAGCCAATAATAAGGATTCTGTTAAAGTGAGTGAAGATAGTCTGGAAAAAAGAGCACGAGCATTGGTGACTACTATTCAGGAGCGGTATTTCAACGGATTGATCAAAAAAACAACTGAGGAAGAGGCATTCAGTTCCTATGTAAACACACTGACAAATCTTTTTGATCCTCACAGCAGTTATTTTCTGCCGGTTGACCGGCGGGGATTTCAGGAAGGTATGAGTGGTGTGTAT
>DATCKB010000122.1:0-10845 GCA_036562505.1 Parasegetibacter sp.
AATAAATGAATATTGACCATCGATTTACATGCAAGATTAACCCGTACACTTTTTTCCCAAAGCAGGATTAACCCGTACACTTTTTCCCCCAGGCATTTAGAGTAAAGATTAGAATTCAGTCGCTTCATTTCTATGGAGCGACTTTTTTTTGCCGGGTTGGCATTTCAGATATTATGATTTTTCAAAATCTGTTTGTAATTTCGCTGCGCACTAAACCCAAAACCGCAACATGAAAATCTTATTTGTATTCATAGGTTGCCTGGCAGTTTATTCTGCCGCAGCCCAGACACGGATATCACAAGGCCTCGTAGTATTAAACAATGGTGATACATTGAAAGGCTGGATCGACTACAAAGGATGGGCAAAAAATCCGGATGAAATTGTCTTCAGAAAAGATTCCCTTTCGCCTGATGGTTCAAAGTTCGGAGTAAAGGATATTTCTTACTTTGAAATTTTTGACAAAGATATTTATGTCCGTGCTTCGCTGACGCTCGATATGCGTCCGGTCGAAATTCCCGAGGTATGGCCGGAAGAGGCGGATTCCACTTTGTATGACACCCTATTTTTAAGGGTGCTGGTTAAGGGAACACCATTGAATCTTTACGAATTGGTCCATGATAAGACACATTATTTTGTCAGGAAGCCCGACGGCGATTTTACCGAACTCGAATTCAAAGTTTATTCACTCGAAGGGGGTTCTTACCGCACGGCCTTCAATTACAGGCGCCAACTTTACGATCTTATTGGTACTCATCAGAAAAGTGCTGAAATACGAACCTTAATTGATAAAGCTACTTATAGCGAAGATGATTTGGTCCGGATCGTGTATGAACTGAATAATAAAGATGAGGGTACATCATACACGGTTGGTTCGCAGTCTATGCCTCCCCTTCAATGGTACATCGGTTTAGGTAGTGGATTCAATTCAATGGGCTTTAAGGCTGCCTACCTTCCTCAAACCAGAAAACCTGAAGGCTCAGCCATTTATTCATTTGTTACAGCTGTGGATATTCCTCTCTCCAAAAGAAAATTCTCAGCTGCCGCTCTCCGTGCAGAAATCCAGCTATGGGGAGGGAGTTATCAGAATGTTACTGCGCAGTATGTTCGGGTGGGTTTAGGAGGAAATGTGTTCCCAACTCCTCAAATTGATACCTTTTTTACCTTCTATAATCTGAAGCAGTTTAACGTTACTCCGTCGCTTACTTACATTCACCATTTCGTGCAAAAGGAAACCGTGCGAGCCTATTTCGGAATAGGCGCCGGTATCAATATCGGTAGTACCAAAACAGAAATAGAAAGCCTGTATAAAGGAACGATTCCAATTTATCCCGAAAAATCATGGCCAACAGCCGGAGTGCAACTCGGAATGAAAACAGAGGGAATTCATCTGCGTGCAGCACTTAACCGCGGGGCATTCCTTGAGAAAATGCCGGTGAGTACGTTCAGCTTCCACGTTTTATTCAAAATTCGCTGACCAGTCACGATTGGCGGTGCTGATTATCTATAGATATTGATTATCTAAACTTGTTGATTATTTATGCTTATTGACTATCTATAGGTCTTGACTTTTTTCAGGTGCTGATTATTTTCCAGCTTCCAGCGTGAAACCAATCGTAGTTCCTACATCAGGAGTGCTGCGTGCGTGAATGGTTTGTCCATGTGCTTCAACAATATGCTTGCAAATGGATAAACCCAGTCCGGTGCCTCCTTTATCGCGACTCCTCGCTTTGTCGGTTCTGTAAAAGCGCTCAAAAATTCTCACCAGATGTTCTTCTTCAATGCCGATTCCATCATCTGATATCTCAACCAGTACATGTTTTCCATCTGTATGATACATACTGGCGGTAATTGAGCCGCCGGACTTCCCGTATTTAGAAGCGTTTTGTACGAGATTGGTAATTACCTGTCTGATTTTTTCTTTGTCGGCATAAACGGTGATGGGTTGCTCACATCCTTTTTTGATACCGTATTTAAGCTCTCTCCTTTGTAGTTTAAGAGAAAGTGAATCAAACACTTCTTTGACCAGATCCTGAATAACAAAATTCTGTTTGTATAATAACTGTTCACCTCTTTCCAGTGTTGAAATTTCGTCCAGATCATTAATCAGATGCACCAGACGTTCCACATTTTTTGAAGTGTTTTCAAGGAATTTTTTGTTCACTTCCGGATCATTCATCGCACCATGTAATAAGGTATCTACATAACCCTGGATGGCAAAGATCGGCGTTTTGAATTCATGAGCCAGGTTTTGCAAAAACTCCTTCCTGTAGGATTCGTTTTGTTTTAATAGTTCGATCTCCTGCTTCTTCTGGTCAGCCCATTTCTCTACATCCTGCCGAACCTCATCAATACTTTTCTGTGGAAGAATATATTTATAATACATCTCCTCTTTTTTACTGGCTTTGGTCTGATAGATATACTTGTATATCAGCTTAAGCTTACGGTATATAAAGCGCTGCAGCACTATTGATACCAGCGCGTAACTTCCGATAAACACAATTACAAACGCTGCCGCACCTATCCACCACTGGCGCTCAAACACGTAGAGCCCTAATGATATGGGGACCGATAATATAAAAGCAGTAAATGCCGACAACTGTCGGGGCGAAAAGTTTTTTGTGTTAAACATAAAAATGGAAAACTTAAAGATAACTCAAAATATGTTCACTAAAGATCAAATTTGTAGCCCACGCCTTTTACTGTGGTGATGCATTCTATTCCCAGTTTCTGTCTGATTTTTCTGATATGTACGTCAATGGTCCGGTCGCCTACAATAACTTCCGTTCCCCAGATCTGACTCAGAATTTCATTACGCAGAAAAACCCTTCCTGGTCTGGAAGCTAGTAAATAGAGCAGCTCAAACTCCTTTTTTGCCAGAACGATTTCTTTTTCGTCCACCATTACCACGAACTTTACAGGGTCAATGGTGAGGTTCGAAATCTTTAATACCGCGGATTCTCCGGCATTACCTTTGTTAATTCGGCGGAACAGAGCGTTTACCCTGCTTACGAGTACTTTCGGACTGATGGGTTTACTTACATAGTCATCAGCGCCGGTCTCCAGTCCCTTAATTTCTGATTCCTCATCACTGAGCGCCGTCAGGAAAATAATCAGCGTTTCCTGAAATGCAGGTTTTGCCCGAAGAATTTTACAGACTTCCACGCCAGATTTTTTCGGCATCATAATATCCAGAATAATCAGATCAGGCTTTTCTGCCCGTGCTTTGTCCAGTGCCTCATCTCCGTCTTTAGCCATAATCACTTCATACCCTTCTTTTTTCAGGTTGAAATGTATAATTTCCAGGATATCCGGTTCATCGTCAGCAATAAGTATTTTCTTACCGTTAATTTCCATTTAACAATATATTTACACAAAAATAACCTTACCTCCAATCAAAAATAGAAAACCAGGGTTATATAATTGTTAACTGGCAGTCTGTTGTCTTACGCTGAATTGGTAGTATTTTTGCATTGTTTACCCATATCTGAACACAAATGAGACTATATATACCTGTTATCTTTTTATCTCTGTTTTCAATTATTGCTCTGCCTATATGGGCGCAGGAAGGAGGTAATAGCACCAACCTGCTTAAGAACAATCCCCGCGCGCTCTGGCATGATAAAATAGATCAGGAACAGAAAAAGGCCATGCGGAAGGGAGGTGACCCTGCTTTAGTGAAAGTAAATCCGGATGCCGATATTAATTTACTGGTGACGGATGCTTTAATCAGAAAAGTAGATGCATTTCAGATAGCGGTTGAGGAGGATTCCCTTCTTGATCACCGTTTGAAAGTAAAATATCTCCGTGGTATGGAGGATGTGCTGGCTGGGTTTAACGAAGGATGGAATACGAAGTACTTAAATCCTTCACAGGCGCCGGAACTCATCCGCGCATATTTCGAATGTATGGAAGCTGATAGGAAAGGACAACCGATAGATCTGATTATTGACCGTTACAACTATCAGGTGGGAACGATTGTATCCAAAGCTTCTTCATTTTTTGAAAATCCGGGATTATCCCAGGCGAGGAATATTTTATTCCTGAAATACTGCCGGCTTTACCCCGAGAATATTCTTCCTCAGCTTAGAAATAATATAGATTATCCTTTTGTGGATAGTCTGATTATCGCCGAAGCTTATCGCAATCCCAGAAGGCTATATGATTATGCGGCGGCAGGAAACCGGTTGGGAGGAAAAATCAGAACCATTCATGAACCCCTGGTAAGAACCATATCACAGCTTGCAACCAGCCGCAGAGGCCAGATATACTTTCCGTTTCTCGATTTACTCTACCGCGATGAAATTACGCTTGCAGCCATCGATAATGCAGCCTCCAATGAGTTGAGTTATTTTCGATTGCTGGTTAAAACGCAAATTGACTATGCAGGACGATTGGTTGCCAAAGATACGCCAATGGAAATGCAGGCGCTAACGGATATGCTCACCCGCAAGGCAAAAGAAAATTATATCCGCGAGATAAATGCTCTGCATGACTATTCTGATGCAGTACGGTTCAAATGCCTGGAGCCTCTCACATCGGAGGAGCTGTATTACCTCGCCGTTCTTGGCGAAGATGAAATTTACACCTCCAGCTATACTAACGGCGTATATAAACTGATGTTTCAGAAAATGACCGTTGCCAGCGGCGACAGTCTGCTGCTGCGCTTAAACTTTGATCATTTCCGGAAGTTTATTAAAATGGCAGCAGGTTATAATACACTAGATCATTTTCTCGCAACTATGAATAAGGAGAATGCTATAGCGTTAATGCGAGCATTCGCATTACGATTGGAAAATACGCGCGACATGGAAGAACCGGTGGATGTGGCCGATTCCTACGGTAGTATAAGAAATGAAGAAATCAAGAACATCGTACTGAATGAAATTATTAATGGTAAGGAAGAAAATATAAAGAAAGAAAACCGTAAGGGGGAAGTTATTTATGATATTCTCTACACGTTGTTTGCATCCTCAGAAGAATCTAACAATATCGATTTGTCTGCCAGACTGGGCATTCCACCTGTGTATTCAGTGGGATATAATACCCTCGCGGATGATAGCGGTCGCGTGATTCAGCAGGTATTCTTTTATGGTGATCAGGATGGAGTGGATTCCTATGCTAATTTCATGTCATTATTCCGAAATAACCCTAACTGGAAAGTTACCACGAAGAAGGAATGGGTCGAAATCACTTCGACCAAGGGACGCCCTGTCATGATTTTCGCAAATCTTCCTCTTGATAATGAAACGGAAAAAGATGCGGTAGCTCAGCACCGTCTGAGCGATTATCTGGCAAAGAATAACCTGAAGCCTACTATCGTAGTGCATCGTGGGCACAGCTATCACGTTAAGTACACTATTAATCAGCTTGCTCCGACCGCACGGATCGTCATTTTAGGATCCTGTGGCGGATATCATAATCTTGATCAGGTTCTCGATATTGCTCCTGATGCTCATATTATTTCTTCAAAACAGGTTGGCACCCGCGTGGTGAACGAGCCTATTCTCAATGCTATAAATGAATCAGTGCGGAACGGAAAATCAGTGGAATGGATACCCATCTGGAATAATCTGGCAAATACGGTTAAGGATGAACGATTTGAAGATTATATTCCTCCGCACAAAAATCTGGGAGCACTGTTTATAAAAGCTTATAAAAATAAAATGGGCGACCAGGAAAATTAACGCATCATTCATGTCTGAGAAAAAAGACCGGAAACGATTACTGGATATTTCCTTACTTAAACGGGTATTTAAATACGCTGCTCCCTACAAGCGCAGATTTTATATATCGGTATTTCTGGCAATTTTTCTGGCGGTGATTTCGCCAATCAGACCATTGCTGATTCAGAAAACGGTCAATGAATATATCAAGAATGATCTGGCCCAGATGCTTATCTGGATTACTGTTTTTCAGATTGGGCTATTACTCATTGAATCCATTGCCAGATTTTACTTTGCCTTTGTTACTTCCTGGCTGGGACAAAGAGTGGTAAAAGATCTCAGAACAACAGTTTATCAAAAGATATTGCGACTGAATCTTTCGCAGTATGATAAGACCCCTATCGGCACTTTAACTACAAGAACGATTAATGATATCGAGTCAGTTAACGATATTTTTTCTGACGGACTAATCCCCATTATTTCAGATCTCCTTACCATACTGTTTATTCTGGGAACCATGTTCTGGGTAGACTGGAGACTGACACTGATTTGCCTGATTCCATTCCCTGTTCTGTTGATAGCTACTTATTTCTTTAAGGAAAGTGTAAACAAATCATTTCAGAAGGTCAGGAATGCAGTAGCGAACCTGAATGCCTTTGTTCAGGAACATATTACCGGAATATCCATAGTTCAGGCATTTGCTGCAGAAGAAAGAGAAACAAAAAAATTCAGCAAGATCAATAAGGAACACAGAGATGCTAATATCCGAGCGATCTTTGCGTACAGTGTGTTCTTTCCGATTGTGGAAATTATTTCGGCGGTTTCCATTGGTTTACTGGTGTGGTGGGGAGCCATGCAAGTTGCGCCTGCAGCCGGAGTCTCCGTAAACAGTGCATCCGCAAACCTCCTTGCCGGAAACATTATTGCTTTTATATTATATATTAACCAGATATTCCGGCCACTTCGGGTAATCGCTGACAAATTCAATGTTATTCAAATGGGTATGATCGCCAGCGAGCGGGTCTTCAAGATGCTCGATAATGCCGATACTATTCAATATGAGGGAGACTATGCGCCTAAAGAAGTGGAAGGGAAAATTGAATTTGATCATGTCTGGTTTGCGTACAACGGCAATAAATACGTACTGCGCGATATTAATTTCACAGTGAATCCGGGTGAAACTGTAGCTATTGTGGGGCACACAGGGAGTGGAAAAACCTCTGTAATCAGTCTGCTCAACAGATTATACCATATTAATAAAGGTCAGATCAGGATCGACGGAGTTCCGATTGAAGAATATAAGCTGGATGTATTGCGAAGCAGAATAGGAGTGGTACTCCAGGATGTTTTTCTGTTTTCCGGTTCTGTTATGGATAATCTTACCCTCCGAAACCCCGATATACCTGAAGATAAAGTTATCACTGCGGCAAAACATATCGGCATGCACGATTTTATCATGCAATTGCCAGGAGGATACAATTATAATGTAATGGAAAGGGGGAATACTCTTTCGATGGGACAGCGTCAACTGCTCTCCTTCATCCGCGCACTTCTTTATAACCCATCCATTCTTATTCTTGACGAAGCTACGTCATCGGTAGACACCGAATCGGAACAAATGATTCAGAGTGCAATTGAAACCCTGATTTCCGGACGAACTTCGATCGTTATTGCACACCGTCTTTCAACGATACGTAAAGCCAATAAAATAATTGTGCTGGATAAGGGCGAAATGAAAGAGACAGGAACCCATGAGGAGTTACTGGAAAAAGGAGGCTTTTATGCCAAACTCCACGAAATGCAGTTTAAAAAGCAGGAAGTCCTGTAAATTTCCACCCCCGGAATGGTATATTTTCCTGTTTCTTCGTCAAAACATACATTTTTTCATTTTTTCGCATTGCCCTCCTTATCTTTGCCGCAAATTTTAGTACAGGTATGGCATTTAAAAGCTTTAAATCGTTGATGGTCGCGGCTTTTAGCGCATTTTTGGTTCTTTTGTCCGCAAATGCGCTGGCAGGCGGGTCATCTGCTGAGCCCCATGGAGAAGGAGATGCTGTTGAAAAGGAGTTTAATGCCGGTGAATCTATCCTGCATCATATTCAGGATGCGCATGAATTTCATCTTTTTAGCATAGGTGAAACCCACGTTACTATTCCACTTCCGGTGATTTTGTACTCTCCGCAGAGAGGACTTTCAATATTCTCCTCGTCAAAATTCGAACATGGCCATGCCAGTTACGACGGCTATGCTCTCGATCACGGACATGTAATAGCTGTTGATGAAGCGGGAAATCCTGATACCACAGTCAGCGTTTATGATTTTTCCATGACGAAAAACGTGGTTCAAATGCTGATTGCTCTGTTTGTATTGGTAGTCATTCTGATAAATGTAGCAAAAAAATATCAGGTGAATGGTCCGAACAAGGCACCTTCAGGATTACAGAATGCACTTGAGCCGGTAATAACGTTTGTGAGAGATGATGTGGCAAAACCCAATCTCGGACATAGCTACAAAAAATACCTGCCCTATCTCCTTACCGTATTCTTTTTTATTTTAATAAATAACTTATTCGGATTGATTCCGGGTGCTGCAAACGTAACAGGTAATATAACCTTTACAGCTGTACTGGCACTGATTTCACTGGTAGTGATTTTATTCAGTACCAATGGTCATTTTTGGGGTCATATCTTCTGGCCTCCCGGCGTTCCTTTACCGGTAAAGTTCATTCTGATTCCGGTAGAACTGATGGGTGTGTTTATCAAACCGGCTGCGTTAATGATTCGCCTTTTTGCAAACATGACAGCAGGGCACATCGTTATCCTCAGCTTTGTTTCGTTGATTTTTATATTCGGACAAATGAGCACCGGAGTGGGCTGGGGCTTCTCACCCGTATCTATCGCGTTCTCTGTGTTTATTTATCTGATAGAATTACTGGTTTCATTTATTCAGGCATTCATCTTTACTAACCTGACGGCGGTGTTTATCGGGCAGGCGTTTGAAGGTGGCCACGGACATGAAGATGTACCAGGTCATGAAGATCCGATTGTAGTTTAATTATCTCTTTTTTAATTATAAAACCAAGTATCATGAATTTGATGACTATTTTGTTGGAAGTGCAGCCTGGTCTGGGTGCAATTGGTGCAGGTCTCGCAGCAATCGGAGCTGGTTTCGGTATCGGCCAGATTGGTAAAGGAGCTGTTGAATCAATCGCTCGTCAGCCAGAAGCAGCTAACGACATTCGCGCTAACATGATCCTGACTGCAGCGTTCATTGAGGGTGTTGCCCTGTTTGCTGTAATCGCGGGTCTGCTTGCTGTATTGGCATAATTGCAGAAAGTTTAGCGAAAACACATTACTGCATCCAAGGCACAGGGCGGAGGATGCAGTATTAAAAAAAAATTATTTTAACCAGATAATATATGGAATTACTTTATCCCTCTCTTGGTTTCTTTTTCTGGACGCTCTTAGCGTTCCTGATCGTCTTTTTCATTCTGAAAAAATTTGCGTGGAAGCCGATTATCAATTCACTGAATGAAAGGGAAAGAACGATCGCCAGTTCAATCGAAACCGCTGAAAGAGTGAGAGCAGAAATGGCTCAGCTGAAAAGTGAGAATGAGGAACTGATGATTAAAGCCCGTGAAGAACGTGCCCAGATTCTGAAAGAGGCCAAAGAAATGAAAGAGAAGATTGTCAGCGATGCAAGAGAGCAAGCCAAGGCTGAAGCTGCAAAAATCATTGCTGATGCTCAGGCTGCTATTCATTCGCAGAAGATGGCTGCTCTTACTGACGTAAAAAATCAGGTTGGTAAACTGGTTATCGAAATCAGTGAGAAAGTGCTTCGTAAGGAGTTGGCAGATAAAAATGTTCAGGAAGGATATATCAAACAGCTGGCAGAAGAAGTGCAGTTGAACTAATAATGTGAAACCGGCTTAAGAAAAATACAAACTATGCTCAATCCACGTTTAGCAAGGCGTTACGCAAAAAGTCTGGTAGATCTCGCTTCCGAAAAAAATGCATTGGAAGCAGTTTATCAGGATATGCTTTTTATTCAGAGTATCTGTAAGCAAAGCAGAGAGTTTGTAACCCTACTGAAGAGTCCGGTAGTTAAGGGTGATAAAAAAGAAAAAATCATCCACTCTATCACTGAGAAAGCCGGCATTAATGAAATTACGAGACAATTTATTTCTCTTCTTATCCGCAAAGGCAGAGAATACGAATTTCCTGAAATAGTAACTGCTTTTATCGCGCAGTATAAGGCGATTAAAGAAATTTATGAAGTCCAGCTGACCACGGCAGTACCCGTAAGCGAAGAATTGAAGCAGTCAATAATAAGCAAAATAAAGGCAAGTACACCAATGCAGAATATTGATTTGAAAACGGTGGTAGATGAATCATTGATTGGTGGCTTTGTACTGGAAATGGGAGATAAGCTGGTTGACGCAAGTATTTCCAGAGATCTCAGAGATATCAGCAAACAATTCTCAAGTAACGATTATATATACAATATCAGATAATTTCGCAAAGCGAAGGCTTATCTGTTTAATAAAAGAAAAAACCTATAAATAAGATAACATGGTAGAAATTAAACCAGACGAGATTTCCGCGATATTGCGTCAGCAATTGAGCAATTTCAATGCTTCTGCCGATCTGGAAGAAGTTGGGACCGTTTTGCAGGTGGGTGATGGTATTGCGCGTGTGTATGGTTTAAACAGCGTCCGTTCCGGAGAACTTGTAGAATTCGAAAACGGGGTTAAAGCTATTGCGCTTAACCTGGAAGAAGATAATGTGGGTGTGGTATTGATGGGGGATAACGGGAACATCAAAGAAGGTGCAAAAGTCAGAAGAACCGGAAAGATCGCCTCAATCAAAGCTGGTGAAGGTGTTATCGGTCGTGTGATTAATACTCTCGGTGAGCCTATCGACGGTAAAGGTCCGATTACCGGTGAATTATATGAAATGCCACTGGAAAGAAAAGCTCCAGGGGTGATTTTCCGTGAGCCGGTTAAAGAACCGCTTCAAACAGGTATCAAGGCCATCGATGCGATGATTCCAATCGGAAGAGGACAACGTGAGTTGATCATTGGTGACCGTCAAACCGGTAAAACCGCGATCGCTGTTGATACAATCATCAACCAGAAAGAATTCTATCAGGCCGGTCAGCCGGTATATTGTATTTATGTGGC
>DATCKB010000123.1:0-10128 GCA_036562505.1 Parasegetibacter sp.
GCAGAAATGCAGAACCCGCTCCTGATTCTTTTTCTGCTGGGTGCTTTGCAGGGTGCTATCGGCTGGATTATGGTCGCAAGCGGATTAACAGGCGATGCAATCTATGTGAAGCCAACTAAACTTGCTCTTCATTTTATATCTGCAATGGTACTGGTTGCATATACCTATTGGTTTTATCTGAAACTAACAGTTAAAGAACAGGAAAGATTCCGGAGCAAAACCCTGGTGCGCTGGGTCTGGGTGTTGCTTCTTCTCCTGACCCCGCAACTGATTTACGGGGCACTTATGGCCGGACATAAAGCGGCGACAGCCGCGCCCACATGGCCCACCATTAACGGCGATATCGTTCCCGGTAACCTCCTTCGTGAAACCCCATTGCTATTGAATTTCATCGAAAATAAAATAACCATTCACTTTGTTCACCGCAGTCTGGCTTTCCTGCTTTTTATCTCAACCCTTATTTTTACCATCAAATCTTTTAAGCTTCCTGCGAAAGGCAGATTATTTATCAAAAACAGGCTGATTCCGCTGGCTCTGGTTTGCTTGCAGGCATTGTTGGGAATTCTTTCAGTAAGAATGAGTACAGGTATTGTACCGAATGTTTGGGGTAGCTTCGAATGGATGGCTCAACTTCATCAGATCGTAGGAATGATGCTATTACTTGGATTTATATATCAGCTTTATTTATTGTCGCCCCGCAAAACAACCGCCCCGGTTTAAAAAGCCGGTCCGGTAGGTCAGTGTGGAAGCAAAATCGCTTTTACCTGAACTATCCCATCCTCAGCTTATAAGGTAAAGATTAAAACAACCTGCATACGATGCAATAAGTTTTGCCTTCCTGCCGGTCGATATGTTAACTATCTGTATTAATCCTTAACTTGTTGTACTTTAACGAACTAACAGTACAATATTCATGAAAATGCGAAAGATCCTGACGGCCGTTTATTATTCATTCCCGGTTCAGCTTCTTATATTGCATTTGAGAAAATACCAGGTATTGCTGATTCCCTGGCTTATACTTTTCGGTACCGTACAGGGTAGCCTGATGCATACCTTCGGCGCCGATTCCCTATTACTGGCACCCGAATACCTTGAAAATGTTAGTCCGCTTGCAGCAGCCATCGTAGGAATAGCACTGGGAATCTTTGTTATGAGCTGGAACATCACCACCTTTATATTGTACAGCCGCCAGTTTCGTTTTCTGGCTACAACCACACAACCGTTTCTGCGCTACTGTCTGAACAATGCTGTTTTACCACTCGCGTTTCTGATATACTACATGATTCGTTTTATTGATTATAACAAGAACCGGGAATTGATGCCGGGTTTCGAATTGTTTGCGCTGGGCGCAGGGTTTATTGCCGGCTTCGTGATTTTACTTTCCGTTTCCTTTCTGTATTTCTTTGGAGCAAACCGGACTATCATGAAAAGGCTTGCACCTGTTCTCTCCAACCCAATGAAATTTCTGACAATGTACGGAAGAAAGGATACTGCAGGAAATGAACCGGGGTTGCTGCGGGTAGACTGGTTTTTCAGTACACTTTTTAAAATAAAGAAAACCCGGAATGTTTCACATTACAGCTCTACCTTTATAGACAGTGTGTTTAAACAGCACAATATGGCTGCGATATTCCTGGTGTTCGTGGCTTTCGTTTTTCTGGTCATCATGGGCTACCTGCTTGATTACCGCGTATTTCAGCTTCCCGCTGCTGCCAGCATTATTTTGTTTTTTGCCATCATCATTGCTTTAAGCGCAGCATTCTCATTGTTTTTGCAAACATGGAGTGTTCCTGTAATTATTTTGGTGTACCTCTTCGTAAATTTCTTATTTAAAAACAACCTCCTGGATTTTGCGAGTAAGGCTTACGGTTTGGATTATACGAACCGCGAAGATCGCCCCTTCTATACGCGCGATTCTCTCTTGCAACTCTGCAATCCCGGCCAAAAGGAGGCCGACCGGAAAAACATGATATCCATTTTAAACAAATGGAAGTCGCGGCAAAAGGAAGAATTACCGGTCATGTTTCTGATAAATACAAGCGGTGGTGGAAACAGAAGTTCTACATTTACCATGAATGTTCTGCAACGCCTCGATAGTCTCTCTGGCGGAACGCTGATGAGCAAAACTTTTCTGATTACCGGTGCATCCGGTGGTATGCTGGGGGCTGCATATTTCCGTGAACTGTATTTAAGAAGTCTGACTGACCCCTCAATAAATCTTCAGAACCGCGATTATGTAGATGATATTTCAAAAGACCTGCTGAATGCAACTTTCTCTTCTCTTGTTGCACGCGATCTGTTAACACCTGCGCAGAAATTCAGACTGGGAAATAATAAATACATAAAGGACAGGGCTTTTTCCTTTGAAGAAAGACTGAACGATAATACCCGCGGATACCTGAATAAAACACTGAATGATTATAAAGAGGACGAAAGCAATGCAAGAATACCTCTGTTGTTTTTTAACTCGGTTGTTACCCGTGATGGAAAGAAGATGATTACCAGCACACAACCTGTTAGTTTTCTTATGCAGGCAACTGTTGATTCCAACTTGGTTAATATACCTGATCCCGATGCTATAGACTTCTCTGCATTTTTCAAAAATCAGAATCCCGGAAATCTTCGCATACTCACTGCACTCCGTATGAACGCTACCTTCCCCTACGTTCTTCCAAACGTCTGGTTGCCTACATATCCGATAGTTGATGTAATGGACGCAGGTATGCGTGATAATTTTGGTCAGGAAACTGCCCTCCGGTTTGTAGATAATTTCCGCGATTGGCTGGATGAAAACACTTCTGCTGTTGTCATTATCAATATCCGCGATCGCGCCACAGGTGGTTGGGATCAGCCTTTTGAAGCCAACAGCATCAGCGAACTCTTCACCAAGCCGGCATTTTTAATTCAGCATAACTGGTTTAAACTGCAGGATTACTATCAGAACGATCAGATGAGTTATGTACGTTCCATTCTTCCGGGCAAACTGAATAAAGTTTCATTCCATTATGTACCAAGAAAGCAGGACGATGGCGCGGCACTGAATTTTCACCTCACCAAAAGGGAAAAACAGGATATCGCGTTTGCATTGGAAAATCCATTTAACGCAGAGTCTTTTAAAACCATGCAGAACTGGCTGTTAAGAGGAGGGAAATAATAAAAAAGGTTAATATTTTCCTGAATTCGGGAAAATCCCGCCAAAACCGGTGAATTAATGTACCTTTGCACCCTTAAATTTTTACATGTCAGAGATAATTTTGTAAAAAATTGATCTGCTGAGCTTTGACTTTTATATGAATATCAGAAACATCGCAATTATTGCCCACGTTGACCACGGTAAGACTACACTGGTTGATAGAATTTTACATGCAACAAAAACTTTCCGTGAGAATCAGGATACCGGTGAGTTAATCATGGATAATAACGATCTCGAAAGAGAAAGAGGAATTACCATTTTTTCTAAAAATGCTGCAGTAAAATATAAAGACGTAAAAATCAATGTTATAGATACACCAGGCCACGCCGATTTTGGTGGGGAAGTGGAAAGAGTACTGAAAATGGCCGATGGCGTAATTCTACTGGTGGATGCATTTGAGGGTCCCATGCCTCAAACCCGCTTTGTTCTTCAGAAAGCCCTTCAGCTCAACTTGAAACCTCTGGTAGTAATCAATAAGGTAGACAAACCAAACTGTCGACCTGACGAAGTGCATGATGCGGTTTTTGAATTATTCTTTAACCTTGATGCTACGGAAGATCAGCTCGACTTCCCTACTTTCTATGGAAGTGGCAAGAATAACTGGTTCAATACTTCGCTTACTCAAACCGATAATATTGAACCTCTTTTAGACGGTATTCTTCAACATGTACCACCACCAAAAGTGAATGAAGGAACGCTTCAGCTGCAGATAACCTCTCTCGATTACTCTTCTTTCCTCGGAAGAATTGCCATCGGAAAAGTTAGCCGTGGTGTGATTAAAGAGGGCCAGCCAATAGCATTGGTACAGGCTGACGGCTCAATTAAAAAATCAAGGGTAAGAGAACTCTATGTGTTTGAGGGAATGGGTAAGAAAAAAGTTCCCGAAGTTGTAGCAGGTGACCTTTGTGCTGTTGTGGGTATTGAAGATTTCAATATCGGTGATACCATCGCTGATGCTGAAAATCCGGAAGCGTTACCCGTTATAAGTGTGGATGAGCCAACCATGAATATGTTGTTTTCTATCAACAACTCACCATTCTTTGGTAAAGACGGAAAATTTGTTACTTCCCGTCACCTTCGTGATCGCCTGATGAAAGAAACAGAAAAGAATCTGGCATTAAGAGTAGAAGAAGCTGAGGGTGGTGGCGATAGTTTCGTTGTATATGGAAGAGGTATCCTGCATTTAGGAATCCTTATTGAAACCATGCGCAGAGAAGGTTACGAACTGACTGTTGGTCAGCCTCAGGTAATCGTTAAAGAAATTGACGGCGTTAAATGCGAACCTTACGAAAACCTTGTAGTAGATGTTCCGCAGGAATTCGCATCAAAAGTGATCGACCTCGTTACCCGCAGAAAAGGAGAAATGCATGTAATGGAAACTAAAGGTGAAATGCAGCACCTTGAATTCGAAATTCCTTCAAGGGGTTTGATCGGTTTGAGAACACAAATGCTGACGGCTACAACCGGAGAAGCAGTAATGGCCCACCGTTTTACTGAATACAAACCATGGAAGGGACCAATCCACGGAAGAAATAACGGAGTTCTTATTTCTAAAAATCAGGAAAAAGCTACCGGTTATTCAATTGATAAGTTACAAGACAGAGGTACGTTCTTTATTGAACCAGGAGAAGATGTTTACGCGGGCCAGATAGTAGCGGAAAACGTAAAACCCGGGGATCTTGTAGTGAATGTAACTGAAGCAAAAAAGCTCACCAACCACCGTGCCAGCGGAAGCGACGATGCCTCCCGCATTGCTCCTAAAACACTGATGACGCTGGAAGAGTGCATGGAATATATTCAACATGATGAATGTATTGAAGTCACTCCAAACTTCATCAGAATGCGTAAGCTGATCCTGGATGAAGAAGAGAGAAAGCGTCAGGCTAAGAAGCTGAGCGCAGAAACCGCTTAATGGTCGTTGTTAATTGTTACTGTTAACGGTTGCTTCAGTCGCTTCTGTTTATAGTTCCCTGAACTTAGTCGGTCCAACTTGTTATATTTGTAGCAGATGGAATTTATTAATCCAACTGTGAACACTGATTTGCTGCCCAAAGCTGCCGGGGTTAACTGGCAGCCGCTGGAGCAGGCATATCTGAAAGCCCTTCGGATACAATTGCTGATTGGTTCAGGTATTGCTTTAGCCATCCTGATAATCGTACTGTTCTTAGCTCCGATATCTAACCTTTTCTTAACTGCGTTGCTAGCTGGCGGACTATGGTTAATTATTTCAGTGGGTACCTGGTTTCTTCAAAGTATTTCATTTAAGCACAAAGCCTTTGCCCTGCGCGAACACGATATACTGTTCCGCTCTGGATGGCTGTTCAGAACTATAGCTGTTTGCCCGTTTAACCGGGTTCAGCATTGTGCTGTAAGTTCCGGCCCGATTGATCGCCGTTTTAATCTTGCTTCGCTGAAAGTATTTACAGCCGGAAGCGCCGGAGATATTATGATACCGGGACTACTGCAGGAGAAGGCCTTCATCATAAAAGAGTTCCTCACCCAAAAGATTGATTCAGATGAACCTGCAGCAGAATCAATGGACTGATCCTCAACGCCAGTCACCAGCTGCACTTATGCTCATCTTATTTCGGGTGATCCGAAACATGATCAAAACGTTTTGGCCGCTGCTCATTATTTATTTTGTAAGAGGCAGTCGCAGTTTTGATAGCTGGGAGCTGATTCTGATTTTACTTCCTTTATTCCTTTTTGTCCGTTCTTTTCTTGAGTTTCTGTTTTTCAGATTTAATATCAGCGATGAACAGCTGATTATTCGGACGGGTATTCTCCGGAAGCAAACTGTAGCCATACCCCTGAATAGAATTCAGGCAGTACATCTGGAACAGACTTTCATACATTCTCTACTTGGTGCTTCCAGAATTTCATTCGACAGCACCGGAAGTGAAAAAGTTGAAGTAAAGATTGATGCGCTGAAAACGTCAAATGCAAATGAATTGAAGGATTTTATCCTTTCTCTTTCCGATACAACAGTTTATACAGCAAATACTCCTTTTGGCAAAAATCCTGGGTACACAGATAATACATTATTTGGCGAATATCCTGAAAGCCCGGGTAATGACGCATTTGCAGGTAATGCGACTGGCATTGAAGGGGGAAAAGTTGCAGAAAGGCCAAAGGAAAAAGCGCTGATTACCCTCGGTTTGTCTGATTTATTAAAACTCAGTTTTTCTTCAAATCATATAGAGGCTTTCTTCATTATTCTCAGTTTCCTGTTTTCTATCCTCGACAATCTGCGGGAGCTGATTAAAGATAAAATTGAACTATGGGCTGATGAAGCTTCAGCATATCTGGTGGCCGGATCTGCAACCGGCATTATTTTTCTGATCGTGGTTGTGCTGGTTGTTTCCGTAATTGTTTCAACCGGCAGAACTTTTCTTACTTATTTCAACTTCTTTATTTCAAAAACAGCAACCAGTTATAAAATCAAATCGGGTTTTCTGAATATCAGGGAAAAACTGGTTCCATTCAATAAAATCCAATTCATTTCCTGGAGGGCAAATTTTGTAAGGCGAAAACTCGGCATTTATTTGTTGCAGTTTCATTCGGTAGGAAATGATGAGGTTAAAGATAAACAGCAAATAAAAATTCCACTTACACAAACTTCATTTATACCGTTATTGTGCAATGAATATCAGCCCTTGTTCGAAGATGGATCATTGCATATGATGAATGCAGCTTATGCCCGGCGACGATTATTAATAATCGGAATTCCTCTTACAGCTGTGCTGACCGTTGTAGGATATTTTATGATGGAATGGAAGTCACTCTATCTTCTGTTGATTCTACCTTATGTGTATATTTCTGCAAGAACATTTTCCCGGCGGTTCAGGCTTAAACTGAGTGAAGAAGCGCTTTTTATTCATAAAGGTGTATGGGGAACACAGGAACAATTACTTCGCTGGAATAAAATCCAGAAAATCAGCATTCGCCAGTCGCGCTACCAGCAGAAAAATAATCTTGCAAATCTTTATCTGCATACCGCCGGAGGAGTTTTATCGGCCCCCTTTCTGGAGCTGGATTTAGCTCAGCGAATTATGGATTACGCACTTTACAAAATTGAGGCTGAAAACGAACCCTGGATTTAGTTGTGTTTTGAAGAATCTTGATGGTATGCTGGTTTACCCAGCAACCGAAAGTAATACCTGCCATGCTTCAGAAACTTTTCCCTCGTCAAGCAGTCTGGCGGCAAGTTTATGGATTTCCTGTTCCATCTCTACCGGGTTCAGGTTGTAGTATTGATGTATATTTTTCAATCGTTCGTCCTCAAACGCCGGATCAATGGAAGGCATTTCGTGCACGTTGCCCAACTGACCCAGATGGTTACCCGAAAGTATTTTACTGTTCCTAATCGAATGAGGTAATGCATCCACACCGATACCCAGTTTGGTATTCGGTTTTTCTACCTTGAACAAACTCGTTGAATCTACCCGGCAGTACCAGTCGCCTCCAAGTCGCGCTACATGCTGAATCTTCTGCTGGTCTATCATTCCGTTATTGTTCAGAATGCTATCATCGATATGCATTCTGATTACTTCTGCAATTACCAGATTGCCTGCTCCTCCTTCTGTCCCGAGGGCTTTAACATCGAGCACTTTACATTCCATCTTAATCTTGCTCTCTTGAACCATCGGCGGTTTTACCAATGTAGCCGCTTCCATTGTAAAACCTGCTTTAGTGAATTCATTCACTTCTTTAGGGTATTCACAGCTAGCCAGACTGGTTTGCTGAACCATGTCGTAATCAACAATGTTTATAACTACTTCAGGAACCTGAAGAACGTTTTCCAGCGAATGTTTTGTAGTGTTGTTTCTCACTCTTCTCGCCGGAGAAAATATAACTATGGGTGGATTAGATGAGAACAGATTAAAAAACGAAAACGGACTCAGATTAACATTCCCGTTCGGATCGACAGTGCTTGCGAAGCAAATCGGCCTTGGCGCAATTGCGTGCTGAAGATAGTTTTGTCTGTCAACCGGTGACAGATTCTGTAGGTCAATTATCATACTGAGTTTCGTTAATTGTTCCTGTTCCGTTATTCACAGTTATTACGTACCAGGTTGGTGCGATTTCACTAATTGATTTATTAAATCTTCTTTTTAGCTAGGATAGAGAAATCATCTTCGTCTTTCACAATGGTATTGCTGAGTCTTCCGAGGCCGTCTATTTCCATTTCCACCACGTCACCGGCTTGAAGCCATTGTTCCTGGTAATTCGGATCATTTAATTTTCCGGTTCCGTTTAACTCGAGGAAGCATCCTGTTCCAACTGTTCCGCTACCGATAACATCTCCCGGATGAATATTTGCACCGTACGCACATCTTTCAATAATCTCTGCAAATGTCCAGTCCATATCCGCCATATTTCCGGAGCTTACCTGAACACCATTCACCCAGCATTTCATCGCCAGGTTGTAATTATTTCCAACGTGTCCTTCTTTTGCGGGAACTTTGAATGCTTCCAGTTCATCAGGAGTTACCAGCATTGGCCCGATTACTGTAGAGAAATCCTTTCCTTTTGCTGGTCCCAGATTGAGCAGCATTTCTTCCATCTGCAGTCTTCTTGCGCTCATATCATTCATGATCATATAACCGCCGATATAATTATCTGCCTCCTCAGCTCTGATATTTCTTCCGTGCCGGCAGATAACAACAGCAACTTCCAGTTCAAAGTCGAGCTTCTCAAAATGATCCGGCATACAAACAATATCACCCGGACCCTGAACAGAATTATGATTGGTGAAGTAGAATATAGGATACTGATCGAATTCAGGAATCATATCTACTTTTCTGTTTCTTCTGGCTGCCGCCACGTGCTGACGGAAGGCATAACCATCTCTGCACGAGGTAGGATTTGGAACCGGTGCCAGAAGCTGAACTTCGCTTAGAGGTATACCTTTTGCGGCACTGGATTTACCTTCCAGTAAATTATTATTCACGGAGGATGCTAATGAAAAATACTCATCCCAGTAATTCAGGAACATTCCCATTGAACCGGGTAGTTCCGGATGCGCAACGTCTGTATCATACACCATATCATTTACGAGAAATGCCAGTTGCTCATGTCCGTTCTTCAAATAAGAGATAAGTTTCATTTGTATATATTTTAGCGGGTGCCAAAGATAAAAGTATTCCGGCAATGTGCAAGTCGGGCTGCCGGTGAATAACTCAGTCGTACCCTCTGAATTTTCATTAAGCGAGAATAGGTATATTTGCAATAGTCGAATGTTTGCATCAGAACCACATAAATTAGCACAGGGATGAAATTCGATAAAATACACAATAAAGGACAGGCCAGACTATTTGAGAGTGAATACCTTGAAATGCTTACCAAAACTCACCCTTTGGTAATCTGGGGTATGTACACACCGGTGATAGGTTATCTGCTTTATTATTCGAATGCTAAACTGAATTTCCCGTTATTAACGGTGGCGGGAGTTTTCCTGTTCGGAATGTTCTTCTGGACTTTCTTCGAGTATATCATGCACCGATTTGTGTTTCATATGGTGAGTGAAAATCCGCGTTTACAGCGCATCTCTTATGTGCTTCACGGTAACCACCACCATTTTCCCAGAGACAAGCAGAGATTGTTTATGCCTCCGGTTCCAAGTTTGATTATAGCCTGCGTATTGTTTTTCATTTATTACCTGCTGATGGGCTCCTATACTTTCATGTTCTTTCCTGGTTTCATGCTGGGATATCTGATGTATGGAAGTATGCACTATGCTATTCACGCCTGGAATCCACCATTTAAATGGATGAAGCCACTCTGGAGAAATCACCATCTTCATCACTACAAAAATGAAGGTCAGGGCTTTGGCGTAAGCACCACAATCTGGGATCGGGTATTCGGAACCATGTTTGATTTGAAAAAGGAAAAAGAAGATAAAGCTAAAGTTCAGGAGCTGATGTTCAAGAACT
>DATCKB010000125.1:0-5623 GCA_036562505.1 Parasegetibacter sp.
CAAAATCTTCCGGATTGGGTACCGGTATTTTTTTCATGGTTTTCAGCCATTCGGTAAAGCTCTTTAGTTGTTTACCGAACTTATCCTGTGGTTCTTTATCCTGAGCGAGCTTTATTCCCTGCGATGCAAAATAGTCGATAGCATGGTAGGGTTGAATGAGATCTGTTTCGGAGGTTTCCCGGGAGGCTTCAGTTTTTACGGCCTCCAGAGCAGAGCGGATTGCCGGGTCGGGTACATTAGCTTCAACAATTCCGGTAGTATCATCAGTAAAATCCCCGATTTCGCCTGAAGTAACAGGCTCCGGCTCGTCTGCCGGTATTTCTCCGGTGGAATTTAAAACCGGTTCTGCCTGTACTGCGGAAGGGTCTGTTGTAGTTTCCTGAGCTGGATAATTTTCGGTGTCATTAGCAGAACTTTCCGCAGGTTCAACCGTGCTCCCGTTCATGTTCAAAATCTGAGAGAACCAAAGCGGATTGTTGAAGTAAAGCGCTGATGCAGAGATTATCCTGTCGGCATTCGGACTACCTGTCCCCGCTGCTTTTGCAGCAAGCAGGTAGCGGGCCAGAGAGAAGTAAGGATAATCTTTAACCAGGTCTTCTAACTGGGCTTGTTTCACCTGCTCCAGTGAATCTTTCTGTAACAGGTCTCTCACTATTTTATCGGCCACTGAATTCATTTTCAAACTTACTTTAGGTTACCAGTTAGAAAATATTTTATTGAATATTTCGTCGGTCAGATTCTTGAGAATATCCTCAAACAACTGCGCCTCAGCAGCCTGCAAACTTAAATTGGCCGAGAAATCGAAGCTTCGTGTAACATCCGACTCCGTAGTTTTTTGTGTTGTGTTGTCTTTAAGAATCAGATGAAAGGAAACGTTCAAACGGTTTGATGAAGCCTGCTGGGCAGAAATACCTGTGGTTGTTATGGAGTAATCAGACACATAACCGCTGATCACATAATCGGCATCGTCATTATTGGTTTGAGTCAACCGCGTCTGATTCACAATTTTCTGTCTGAGTCGGTCAGCTAAACGGGGCGAAAGCTGAGGGTTTACATACCTTGCTTTATTTTCGAAATAACTCACCTTAACAGTCTTCACTTCAGGTGGTATGGAAATATCCTTAAAAGAATAACATCCGGTTAACGGAGAAAGAAATGCAATCACGATGATAGCAATAACTATCCGGATAGTGCCAGCAGACAATGTTAATCTATTCATCAATGTCATATTCTTTCAGTTTTCTGTAAAGGGTTCTTTCACTGATTCCCAAATCAAGTGAAGCTTCTTTTCTTTTCCCTTTATGTTTCCTAAGCGCTTTGATAATAAGTTCTTTTTCTTTGTCGATAATATTCAGCGATTCTTCTATTTCTTCATGTTGCTGTATGTCACCCTGATTCTCCGTTCTTAATAGTATCGGTTGATTCGTATTTACGGCAGGAGGTATAAAGTTAGCACTCTGAATCATCTCCTGAGGTCTTGATTCTTTCAGTTCCTGAATCAGGCTGGAATTATGTTGCGCGAGTTCAGGATGCTGAAGTATTTCCAGAAACATCTTTTTTAATTCCGTAACATCCTTTTTCATGTCAAAAAAGAGTTTGTACAGAATTTCCCTTTCATTGGCAAATTCGTTTCCGGATCCCTGATTCAGAGAGTAGGCCAGAACCGGCATTCTGGTAGTTCTGGTGTCAGGAAGAAACTTAGCCAGTTCTGCGGCGGTAATATGTTTATCCGTGGAAAGAACGGAGATTTGTTCAGCAATGTTTTTCAATTCACGAACGTTTCCCTTCCATTCATAGTTAATGAGCATATTTCTGGCCTCTTCATCGAGCTGCACCGGTGATGTTTTATATCGCTCAGCGAAGTCTACCGCAAACTTTCTGAACAATAATATGATATCTTCTTTCCGGTCGCGCAAAGGCGGAACACGGATGGGTACTGTACTCAGACGGTAATAAAGATCTTCTCTGAATTTTCCCTGATGTGTTCTTTCCAGCAGATCGCGGTTCGTTGCGGCTATCACGCGTACATCTGTTTTCTGAACTTTCGAAGAACCTACACGGATAAATTCTCCGGTTTCCAGTACACGTAGTAAACGCGCCTGAGTGCCCAATGGCATTTCTCCGATTTCATCGAGAAAAATAGTTCCGCCGTTCACTGTTTCGAAGTATCCTTTCCGGTGATCGACAGCACCGGTGAAAGAACCTTTTTCGTGCCCGAACAGTTCCGAGTCGATAGTCCCTTCGGGAATAGCTCCGCAGTTTACAGCTATAAACGGGTTATGTTTCCGGGAGGAAAGTGCATGAATGATCTGTGAAAAAACTTCTTTACCTACGCCGCTTTCACCAACAATCAGAACACTTAAATCGGTGCTGGCTACCTGTACT
Organism: Parasegetibacter sp.; assembly: GCA_036562505.1. GTDB lineage: Bacteria > Bacteroidota > Bacteroidia > Chitinophagales > Chitinophagaceae > Parasegetibacter. The sequence goes on from DATCKB010000125.1 coordinate 2,386, forward strand.
GCTACACTCAAAGCATAGTTTAATGCAGGTGAATTGCCGATTATTCCAAATCTGTTTTTTATACTTTGTAAGTCCATTCTGCTTGATTAAATTCCTGAAAATACTGTTGGGTAATACTCCTCTAACAAGTAACGGAAATAATTTCTCCCAGCAGAGTTCCCGCGGTACAATCATTAACTTTTACCATGACGTAATCACCTTTGTTTACCGGATAATTTTCTTTAGGAAATACGACCATTTTATTCTGACTGTTTCGACCTGCCCAATGGCTGGAACTTTTCCGGGAGTCGCCTTCAATCAGTACTTTAAAATGCTTGCCCAGGTCTTTCTGCATGTTTTCATGAGAGAGTCTGCGTTGAAGTTCAATTACCTCCTGAAGCCTTCTTTTCTTTACCTCCTCGGGAACATCATCTTCGTATCTTCTTTCAGCCAGTGTGCCCGGACGTTCACTATAAAAATACATATAGGCGAGATCGTAACGGCAAAGTTCCATCAGACTCAGAGTTTCCTGATGATCTTCTTCTGTTTCAGTACAGAATCCACAAATAATATCGGTAGATATACCGCAATCAGGAATTATCTCCCTGATACGGTTCACCTTCGCCAGATACCATTCACGGGTATATGTTCTGTTCATGAGCTGAAGTACACGCGTACTTCCACTTTGAACCGGCAGGTGTATGTAATTGCAGATATTTTCATATTTCGCCATGGTGAAGAGTACTTCATCGGTGATATCTTTCGGATGCGAAGTCGAAAAACGCACACGCAGGTCCGGGTGAATCAGAGCAACTTTTTCGAGTAACATCGCGAAGGTTACCGGAGTTTCACCCTGATTTTCCGGAATCCAGTAATAGCTATCTACGTTTTGTCCGAGTAAAGTAATCTCTTTAAATCCTTGATCAAAAAGACTCTGACATTCTGATACAATGGAATGGGCGTCCCGGCTTCTTTCGCGGCCTCGGGTGAACGGAACCACGCAAAAAGAGCACATATTGTTGCATCCGCGCATAATACTCACAAATGCCGTAACTCCATTACTGTTTAACCGCACCGGGGAGATATCAGCATAAGTTTCCTCACGGCTTAACAACACATTCACCGCTTTCTGGCCGGTTTCCGCTTCCTCGATAAGGGAGGGGATTTTACGGTATGCATCGGGCCCGATTACCAGATCTACAATTTTTTCCTCGTCAAGTAATTTCGCTTTCAGCCTTTCTGCCATACAACCCAAAACTCCGATCATCATACCCGGACGGTTTTTTTTAACACGGGTGAATTCACTGAGGCGGTTTCTGACTGTTTGCTCGGCTTTTTCGCGGATAGAGCAGGTGTTTATTAAAATGAGATCCGCTTCTTCATAATTTCTTGTAGCACCAAACCCATTGTCATGTAGGATAGAAGCAACAATTTCACTGTCGCTGAAATTCATGGCACAGCCATAACTTTCAATATAGAAAGAGCGGGAAAAAGACTTATCGTTATTGAGTTTAGGAGCAAATGGCTGGCCCTGTAATGATTCATCCAGCATCTTCGATTCTACAGCTTCCTGCATTAGCAAATTTTTGGCGACAAAGATACGGGAAAGCAGGTAAAATGACAAGTTGACAGCCGCTCTTTACGCGTATAACCGGGTAATCCAGCTCCGGGAAACGGGAATTATCCATTCGTTTTCCAACTGCTCTTTGGTGGAAACCAGGTTGTTGAAATATAATGTGTCGGGAGTAATGAATCCGTTTTGCAAAGCATATTTGACCTGCTGCATAGGAATGATTTCCACCTTCTCCTTCACAAAAAACGCGAGCGATTGGCGATCGAACATATTCACATTAAATAATTCTTCGATCTTTTTCACCATCCTTACGGAAGAGTCGGTGCTGCAACCACTGACATGAGTAGTAGTTTCATCAGCTATCAGTACAAGAAATTGTCCGAATAACAGGTTTGCATATCCTTTCACCCCTGCTCCATGCGCCTTCCAGTCGGCCACAAAATTTTCGAGTATTTCTTCAATTTGTAAGGCCTCGCTGATAGAAAAAAGGCGGCTGGACTGGTAAATCCAAACACGTGAAGAAGGCGCAAAATCAGACGGTAAAAATTGTTGGTACGATAAATTCATTATGGTCGCAAAATTACAAAATTCCCCACCATAAAATTGTAGCAAATAAGTTAATCATTCCGTTGATTTAACCGATTCTGCAGTTTACGATTTTAAAAGAGTCAATCATTCATACTGGCTGCAATCAGCTCAGCAATGTCGAGCACCGCCACCTGGTCTTCTTTTTCGTTGCTCTTTACCCCGTCGGTAAGCATAGTATTGCAGAAAGGGCAGGCCGATGCAATAACGGAAGCACCGGTAGCCAGCGCTTCGTCCGTCCGCTCCTGATTGATTCTTTTGTCGCCCTTTTCTTCCTCCTTGAACATCTGAGCACCACCGGCACCGCAGCAAAGTCCTTTTGAACGGCAACGTTTCATTTCGACTAATTCAGCATCCAGAGCTTCCAGTACCTGACGGGGTGCTTCATAGATGCCGTTTGCCCTACCCAGGTAGCAACTGTCGTGATAAGTAATTTTCTTTCCCTTGAAACCACCGCTTTCCTTCAAAGTGATTTTGCCGGCATCAATAAGCTGCTGAAGGAAGGTGGCGTGATGAATCACTTCATAATTACCTCCCAGTTCAGGGTATTCATTTTTGAATATATTAAAGCAATGCGGACAAGCAGTAACAATCTTTTTAACCGAATAACTGTTCAGCAACTGAATATTCTGATAGGCCATCATCTGGAACATGAACTCGTTGCCTGCTCTTCTCGCAGGATCACCGGTGCACATTTCTTCTTTTCCGAGGATTGCGTATCTGATGCCAACTTTCTCAAGGATACTTATAAACGCTCTGGTGATTTTTTGCGCCCGCTGGTCGAAACTACCGGAGCAGCCCACCCAGAATAATATTTCAGGACTTTCACCATTGGCGAACATTTCAGACATTAAGGGGACCTTCATAGCTACAAATGTAAAAAATATCTTTATCCATTAGCATTCATGAATGCTAGTTTATATATAGCAAGTGATTATTTTTGCCGCATTCTATAATTGTAAAGCTGAACGCCCGTATATTACCGGCAGGCACTAAAACAAAACAGGTGAAACGACTGATTGCGCGTTTATTCAACTGGGAACGATGGCCTTTTTTCTGGATTTATTTTCCCATCAGCTTTATCTGGGCTTGGTATTGTAT
>DATCKB010000396.1:0-2344 GCA_036562505.1 Parasegetibacter sp.
AACAAATACTATATTAACGATCTTTCATTTAAAAACTTTTTATACCCGGGCTTCGCCTACGGAACCGGCTACAAACTGGAGAATCTGGTTTATCTTGAACTTCGCAGAGCGGGCTACGAGGTATATACCGGCACTCTTCGAAACAAAGAAGTAGATTTTGTTGCGAAAAAAGCGGATAAGCTAATCTACCTGCAGGTTGCCTATCAATTGACAGATGAGCAAACCGTCACCAGGGAATACGAACCGCTGAAAGCAATCAAAGATAGCTACGAAAAAATAGTCGTCTCTATGGATGATGTTTCTTTGCCATCCAATATGGGCATACAACATATCCAGGCATGGCAACTAAATCGCTCTATTTGAGTTTACTGCATATGATCGATGTCTATTTACCACCGCACAGAGAGTTCGTTTAACTCCGTTAATTTGACCAATACTTCATTTAAGTTCACTCATCCTTATTTACGAAAAATGAATTGGCCTGAGCGGTGCAGGTAACCACCAGGTCGTTGATGCACACATGGGCCGGCAGGTTAGCGCAGTACCAGGTAATATCCGCAATATCATTGGCGTGTAAAGGTGTATACCCCTTATACACGGAGCTTGCTTTTACGGGATCCCCCTTGAACCTGACCATAGAAAACTCTGTTTCTGCGGCACCGGGATGGATAGCTGTTACCTTAATGCCGTGCTGAAGAAGGTCGATCCGCTGAGCTTTAGAAATAGCGTCCACAGCATGTTTCGTAGCGCAGTAAACATTTCCGGCCGGATAAACTTCTTTTCCTGAAATCGATCCGATATTGACGATATGTCCTTTTTTGTTTTTTATCATTAAAGGAACTACGGCTTTAGAAACATACAATAGTCCCTTTACATTCGTGTCTATCATTACATCCCAGTCTTCCAGCGATGCAGAATCAAAGCTATCGCGGCCCAGGGCCAGACCGGCATTATTCACCAGCAGGTCAATATTTTTCCATTCGGAAGGCAGACTGCCAATCTGCTTCATTACTTCCTCCGAACTGCGTATATCAAAGCAAAGAGAATGAATATTGTTATTGTAATTCTTTTTCAGTGAATCGGAAAGTTCATCCAGTCTTTCTTTTCTCCTTCCGGTTATAATACAGTTCCAGCCTCCTGCAGCAAATTTTTCCGCAATAGCTTTTCCAAAACCCGAAGTAGCTCCGGTAATTAAAACAATCTTATTCATATTTCTGATCTTATTTCGGAGCTCAATAATACATCATCTCTCTCAATTAAACACGAACCCCTGCATGAAAAACCGCGTAGGAGATTATCTTATTAATACTACAGTGCCTTTTTTGAAGATGGTTTTCCCGGTGTAATCTTTAGCACGCACCATCCATACGAAACTGTCGCTTGCCTGTGGTTGACCGTTTACACGGCCATCCCAGCCTTTGGATAAATCATTCGTACTGAATACAAGCTTTCCCCACCTGTTGTAGATTTGGAAATACTCAACCGATTCAATTCCAACCGGAATAGCATAGAGCACGTCGTTATGGCCGTCGGCATTCGGAGTGAAACCGTTCGGAACAAATATATCCGGCTCTGTTTTATAAACGGTTACGCTTAATGTATCAAAATTATGGCATCCTTCTATAGTGGTCACCTTCACCACGTATTCCTGCGAGTTCTGCAGCACAGCAACCGGTGTTTGCGAAAGCGGATCGTCGAGTCCAAGCGGCGGATTCCATATATATGTTTCTCCGCCTGTAGCTCTCAGCTGAAGCGGTTGACCAACAACAATAGCAGTATCGTTTCCGGCGTTGGCAATCACTTTAGGAACAACTTCAATAATTACGGTATCATAAGAAGGTTTAGGACACCCAAGTGTATCCAGTACCGTTAGTACATAGGCCGTAGTTTCATGTGGACGGGCAATGGGTCGGAGGCTGGTTGGATTGGTCAGCGTATTAATAGGCGACCAGTTATAAAATGCACCCACAATACTGCCCTGTAACTGAAATGTTGAATCGTAACATATCATACCGCCTACACCAGCGTTTGCCACAGGGAAGGGAACCACATTAACGGTTATTTCTGCCGTCGCGCTGCATTTTCCAATGCTTCCGATAACTTCAAAAGTTGTGGTAGCCGGAGGGCGTGCAGTTGGCCGTTTGAGACGGTAATCATCCATCAACTCGGGATGCGACCATACAAAATACAGAGCATCACCTGTGGGGTTTAAATAGGCAAAATCGCCTTCGCAAATTGAAGTATCCTTACCGGCTGTTAATGTCACAAATGATCGCACGTCCACAAAAACAGAATCGTAAGCCACACATCCTGGTGCAGTGGTGAGGGTAATATAGTATTTGGT
>DATCKB010000129.1:0-3467 GCA_036562505.1 Parasegetibacter sp.
GTACAAGTCTGATTGAATCATCAATCCTGAACGGTGGAGTAGTATTTGTTTCTTCGGTGGTAAATTTATTTACCCCAACAATGATTTTTTCTCCACTTTCAATCCCACGTTGATACTCATATGCGCTTCGCGCAATTTCCTGCTGTATAAATTCTTGTTCTATAGCACTTACGCTTCCTCCCATGGCGTCTATCTTCTCAATCAGTTCCCAGGCCCGACGTTCGGTTTCGTCGGTAAGTGATTCTACAAAATAACTTCCGGCCAGAGGGTCTACTGTATCTGCCACTCCGCTTTCAAATGCTACTATCTGTTGTGTGCGCAGAGCGATCCTGGCGGCTTCTTCAGTAGGCAGACTAAGCGCTTCATCATAACCGTTAGTATGGAGAGATTGTGTGCCACCCAGAACAGCTGCCAATGTCTGAATAGTCACCCGGCTGATATTATTCAGGGGCTGTTGTGCAGTCAATGTGCTTCCCCCGGTTTGGGTATGGAATCGCAGCATCATAGCCTTTTCATCTGAAGCCCCCAGATCTTTCATGATCTTTGCCCACATTCTTCTTGCGGCCCTGAATTTAGCTATCTCCTCAAAAAGGTTGTTGTGTGCATTGAAAAAAAATGATAGTCTTTTGCCGAAAACATTAATATCTAGTCCTTTTTCCAGTGCAGCTTTCACATATGCCTTACCGTTACTAAGGGTAAACGCTATTTCCTGTACTGCTGTGCTTCCGGCCTCCCGGATATGATAACCGGATATTGAAATAGTATTCCATTTGGGTAATTCCGCACTACACCATTCAAATATATCCGTGATGATTTTCATGGATGGCTTGGGCGGGTAAATATAAGTGCCTCTGGCAGCATATTCTTTCAGAATATCGTTTTGTATTGTTCCGCTTATTTTAGTCAGGTCGGCCTGCTGTTGTTTAGCAAGCGCAACGTAGAAAGCAAGCAGTATAAATCCGGTTGCGTTGATGGTCATGGAAGTTGAGACATCCTGAAGTTTTATCCCCTTGAATAAAGTCTGTATGTCTTCAATACTGTCGATTGCTACCCCAACTTTGCCCACTTCTCCTTCTGCCAGCGGATGATCACTGTCATATCCGATTTGTGTAGGTAAATCAAATGCAACACTTAACCCCATTACTCCCTGAGAGAGCAGATAGTGGTACCTTTTATTGCTTTCTTCAGCAGTAGAAAAACCCGCATACTGCCTCATCGTCCAAAGTTTTCCACGGTACATATCAGGCTGTACACCTCTGGTGTAAGGGAATACGCCCGGACGCTCTGCTTCGAGCCGCGATTTCTGCTCTCCGGTCAGATCGCTGGCTGTATATAAGGTTTTGATTTCTGTTCCCGAATCGGTATGTCTGGATTGATTTTTCATGATGAACTGGTTAGTGTGCTGAATTGCCCGGGTACTTTTCGGAGGTTTGTTTGTTTAGTTGAAAATGCGAGGAATGCTTTGGTGTGCAACGCTGCCTGAATCGGGCGTTCATGTCCCTATTAGTTTTTTGGCTTCAAAATTAATAGCTTCCTCCACAATTTTATGTAAAGATACATTAGGGTTTTCAACAAGCATTTCCAGTAAATATTTATTCAGATCTGTTCCGGATGCATCCGGTGGAAGAAGCGATGCCACCTGATTGATAATAAGCATATTCTGCTCCTTCAGATTGGTGACGGCGTCCCAGGCAGCCTGACTGACATAAATCTGCTGGGTTACGTTATATTCATACTCCTGACGAATAGTATGTATCAATATCTGCTGCATTTCCCGGGCTGTCGTATCTGATTTTCCCACTCTGCTGATGAGGTTGGGGAGAGCAATTCTGTCGGCCAGCAAAATCAGGCGTTCGTATGCCTGAAGTTGTAACTGAGTTGTTCCGGGATCTTTGCCTTTTTCAACCGGAGCATTCAGGGCTACCTGATTTTTTTTTCTTTCTGTCCAGAATAAGTAAGCCAGACTGAGAGTCAGAACTACAGCAATCGAAATCCCGATAATCAGCCAGGTAGTTGAAATAAACAGCATGTAAAAGGGTTTACTAATCTGCAAAAATAAGGATATGAGGGCACAATCTCTGTTGCGTATCTTTGTATAAAATAAAGTGATATGGAAGGCAATTCAGCAATAGAGATAAATTCAGTTTCACCCGTTAGTTTTACTCCCTCTGCTGTGAGAGAGATCAAGCGTTTAATGGAGGATCCTTCATTTGATACGAGCCAGCGTTTAAGAGTAGGTGTGAAGGGGGGCGGATGTTCAGGAATGACATATGTTTTAGGTTTTGATCAGCCTGGCCGGGACGACAGATTCTTTGAGTTTGAAGGAATACCCTGTGTAATTGCTCCTGCTCATGAGTTGTATCTGCTTGGGATGGAAATCGACTGGCAGGACGGATTAAATGCAAGAGGTTTTACTTTTTCAAATCCTAATGCCAGCAAGACCTGTGGATGTGGCACTTCATTTGCGGTTTAAAAATCCGAAATTTAAAAAGTTAATACTCGATTATAAGAAGGATTTTCTTAAGAGATTGATCAAATTAGTTGTAATAAAAATCCCCCGGAACATTCCGGGGGATTTTTTATCGTGGTCATGTTTTAAAATCATGCTTTGGCTGCTTCAACTTTCTTTTCAGGTTCTGAAGCAGGAATATCACCGAGTGGTTTGTTTTTTGCCATATCTACCAGAATCGGAGCAGCTACGAATACTGACGAATAAACACCAGTTACCACACCTATCAGCATCGCGAATGCGAAACCTCTGGTTACCTCGCCACCGACAATGAACAGAATCAACAGGGTCAGGAACACTGTTAACGATGTCATTACGGTACGGCTCAGGGTATCGTTGATGGCCTTGTTGATAATGGTTTCTTTTGAAGCACCTTTCATTTTATGTCCGTATTCCCGGATACGGTCGAACACTACTACCGTATCGTTCATGGAGAAACCGATTACTGTCAGTATCGCAGCGATAAAATGCTGGTCAATTTCGAGCGGGAACGGAACGATATTTTTGAAGAATGCAAATACTATTATAACAATTAATACATCGTGGAACAGGGCAACAACTGTACCTGCTGTATACCTCCAGTCGCGGAAGCGAAGCAGGATGTAAATCGAAATAACAATAAGCGACCAGAACGTAGCCCATTTTGCACCTGCTATCAGATCATCAGAAATCGATGGTAATACTGTTTTGGACCCTACTTTGTAAACGGTGTTAAACTCCTCATAAGAAGTACCTGCTGGCAGGAAGGAAGCTAATCCTTCATAAAGTCTGGTCTGCACCAGTGAATCTACTGATTCACCGGGTTCATCAATCAGGTAAGCGGTGGTGATTTCTAACTGGACAGCACCATCAACTGTTTTGATAATCGGAGCTTCTTCCAGGGTTTGTTCGAGCGCGTTTCTTACCTGCTCAACATTCACCGGTTTGTTAAAGCGGACAGTGTAGCTGCGCCCTCCGG
>DATCKB010000148.1:0-1945 GCA_036562505.1 Parasegetibacter sp.
GAGCTGTTTCAAATCGGAGGATATAAACTTCTGAGAGGATTCGACGAAGAGAGCATATTCGCATCACGCTACGGTGTACTAACCGCTGAGTACAGATATTTAACAGGACCTGGTTCCTTTCTTTTCGGGTTTGCAGATGCCGGCGTTTCGGGCAATCATGGGTTATTTACAGAAACATCAGCCCTAAAGGTAGCATCGCACCTATATATTGGTGCGGGAGTAGGGATGGCGCTGGAAACCAGAGCAGGGGTTTTTAACCTCTCATTTGCTGCGGGCAAACGCAACGACCTGAATTTCGATATCCGCCAGTCGAAGATTCATTTCGGCTACGTGAATTATTTTTAAAACAGAATAAACTATTAATTCAGGTTCTTGCTGATATTTGAGATTCTTATTTTTTCCTCTGCATCAGCTTGAATATTTTTGTTTATCAACCATTTAATGTGATTCGACTGAGGGGGCTAATATTATTGATTTTCTTGTTTATTGCTGATATCTGCGTGGCTTACGGCTGGCAGGAATCGCAAGAGCTATCGCTTCCGGCATCTTCCAGAACGATTCAGGATACGCTGCAATCAGGTAATTCTCCACTCCAGTCAGCCGGAATGCAGGATCCGGTGGGAAAACATATTGATTACCGGGTAGCATATAAAAAAATAATTCAGAATCACCCCTATTTTCAGACCGACGCACCGGCGTTAAATCTGATTGTTCAGGAAAGGTCTGTAAATGATAAGGATGCGCGTTTTTATACTATCTGTGTTTTGTTGTTACTGGCCGGACTGATTCGTCTGGGATTTCCGAAGTATTTCCATGATCTGATGTGGCTGTTTTTCCGGGCTTCTTCATTCCGGCAGAAGCAGATCAGAGAGCAATTGCTTCAGACGCCGCTCCCTTCTCTTCTAATGAATATCTTTTTTGTTTTTGCAGCCGGAGTGTATATTGGTTTTCTCCTGCAGTACTATGGTTCATTCGATGATGCGAGATACTGGCCCTCTATTTTTTCCTGTGTACTGCTGGTGATGGCTCTTTATCTGGGGAAATTTCTGGTACTTCGACTGGTGGGCTGGTTATTTAACATATCAGAAACTATGGAGACCTATATTTTTATTGTTTTCTTAATCAATAAAATTATCGGACTGACGCTTATACCCATACTTATCTTTTTGTTTTTCGGGCAATCGGGTTTTCTGCCGTTTTTGTTAAATTTATCTTACCTGATTGTTGGGTTTTTATTTGTGTATCGTTTCGTTTTGTCTTACCGCGCTATTATCCGGGATGTTAAGGTTAGCCGTTTGCACTTTTTTTTGTACCTTTGTGCCTTCGAAATAGCGCCTATATTGGTAATATGGAAGCTGCTATTGAGATTTTTATAAAGTATTTTACCTTTACCAAACCTTAGCTCAACTTACGAAATGCTAAAGAACGGGATGAAAAATGGGGCTCAAAAAGCCGCAACTGTGAAAAGGATTCTTATTACTCAACCACGGCCGGAAAGTGACAAGTCTCCTTATTTTGAGTTGGCGAAGAAATACGATGTGGAGCTTGATTTTCACCCCTTTATCAAACTTGAGGGGATTCCGGCGAAAGAATTCCGAAAACAAAAGATTGACATTACTTCCTATACTGCCGTGATTTTCACGAGCAGGAACGCTATTGATCATTTCTTCCGGATTTGTGAAGAGTTGAAAATTACTGTGTCACAGGACACAAAATATTTCTGTGTTACAGAAGCGGTAGCGCTTTATCTTCAGAAGTTTATTCTTTACCGTAAAAGAAAGGTGTTCTATGGTACTGATGGCACAAACAAGAGTATGTTTGAAGTCATCAATAAACATAAGGAGAATGAAAAGTTTCTTTATCCGGTCTCAGAAAATCAACAGGATAATGAAATTGTTGCCTGGCTGAAGGCTAACAACTGTGAGTTTGCCACTCCGTACATGTA
>DATCKB010000159.1:0-7674 GCA_036562505.1 Parasegetibacter sp.
GTTGCGCCCTGAATGGATGCTTTTAGGTTGTTGTTTTGACTTTCAGGCATACTATTTATAAATACATTTAAAAATCAGTTAATCCTCTTCAACAGCCGTTTTAGGTTCGTTGCAGCACCTAATTCATCAAACAGCTTTCCGGATAAGTTCAATGAATTTTTGAAAGCCGATTTCAAATTATCGGGATCGAGATCTGATGTAGTGCTTCTGAATTCTGAATACCAAATCTTATCAATGTCCATCTCCAGGCTTTTTGTCGGACTCTCCCAATGAAGGGTTTGCTTCGTTGCTATCCGGATTAGCCAAAGCAAATACTTTTGTACATTTGAGAGACTTTGATAAGCGTGAGCGTATTCCTGTCTTTTTATCAGGTTGGATGTTATCAATAACACATTGAGTAAGGAACTGATCAAAAATGAAATATTTTCGGCTGTGCTTCGGTCGGGAGATTTAGTTTTTATCTGATTGAGCGTTTCTGCCAACAGTTTATTTTTGTCTACTACGACCATTTTTTCAAAATCACTGAACGTGACAAGGCCTTCCCACGATTTTATAACGTCGATCTCATTGATTGTTAGAAAATGAAATTCGCCTCTAATCAGATTTTCAAAAATTGCGACCTCACTTCCATACTCATTCGTAAAATATAAAGCAGTCGGATAAATCTGATTCACCCATTTTTCCCCTGAGAAGTTGTCTTTGCTTTTCAGAAAGATATAAAACTCGATATCCGAATATTGGTCGCCCTCATTTTTGGTAAATGAACCATACATCAGGACCGCAGAAACATTATCATCATTTTGAGCTATTGATTTGGTGGTACTTATCATTTGTAGCTGTGTCATATCTCGAATTTGACGTTTGCAAGGTATGCATTCAGGAATTTAGCTCAATCTTAAAAATTGAGGAGTTATGTCCCTGTAAATAAATAATTTAAGCAAAATTCATTAAAAATTTTGGTTGAAACTTTCCGTAACGTAATTTCGCGCCGGAGAGATGGCAGAGCGGTCGAATGCGGCGGTCTTGAAAACCGTTGACTGTAACAGGTCCGGGGGTTCGAATCCCTCTCTCTCCGCCACCAAATAAATAAGCCCCGAAAGGGGCATTTTTATTTTCAGGAAGCCGGAAAACTCCGCTCAATACTGCCGGTATCGACTACACATTAACGATAAGGACATGAGTTTGATATTTAATTTGTATGTGCTATTTTTTCTTGCTTAGGGTGACTTTTTGGGGTTTATCCGGAGAAAGAAACCGGATGAAACATTGATTCAGGTTACTCAAATAAAACGGGGCTGTCTCGACCTTTGATACAGCCCCGTTTTATTTGAGGTAAAAGCCTCTCAACCTTTATTTTAACCAGGCCTATTTCTTCAACTCTCCCTGCAATAGCTGCAGTAAATCCTTATCTTTCGACGGGCGCGGAGCCGCATTGGAGACGATATTTCCCTGCTTGTCGATCACTACAAAACGGGGAATCGTTTTTACATTATATAATTTACCAATCTCTTCCTTGTACTTACCTGCATACATCTGATACCCATGCATCCCATTGTCTTTCAGAAACTTTTTCCATTTCTCGTGATCTTTGTCGCTGTCAAGCGACAAACTAATCACCGCCAGATCCTGGTTGCCCAGGGATTCTTCCAACGCTTTCAAATGCGGAATTTCCTGTATACATGGCTGGCACCAGGTAGCCCAGAAATCGATTAAAACCACTTTCCCTTTAAAATCGGTCAACGAAAACTCTTTTCCGTCTTTATCTTCCATTTTAAACACAGGTGCCTTTTGCCCTCTTCCTGATATATCTCCTGCCATTTTATATTTCTGCTGCTTCGCAAAGTCTTTCTGAGAAGCGGTAATCAGATACTGCGAAACCTTCTGTTCCTTCTCCAGAAAATCGTTGAAATCTCTGGTAGCCTTCATAATATACATGGCCATTTCTCCTCTCATCGTATCATTGGTGATATCCGGAAGAGCCCCGATATAATTAAACATATCGAATTTGCCCTTTTTCACCACATTATGTAAGGCTACAATTGTAGGAAGTGCGGTACGTCCGAACGGGTGTTCCAGCAATCTTGTATCGCTGATATAGTCGGCCAGATTCCATTGCTTACAATATGCCGGAAGATCGTCGAGGTTAATACGTACAAACTTCGGCATGATAGCCATATCAGATGTCAGAAACGCAAGATCAGAACTCCGGTAACGTTCAAAATAGTGCTCGAACTGTTTGTTTCCTGTATTGCTGGTTTTGAAATGCTTTATCTGTGGCAGAATCTTATCGAGTAAAGAAAAATAAGTGATGTAGTTGCCTTTCGTATCTCTCACATAAATTGTCTGACGCTCAAGTCCGAGTACGAGATTATGCCATTTTTCCATTTCCTGATTCTCCGCAGAATTCTTACCTGTAAGTACATACGAAGTATCGGTGATGTTCACATTCAGCTCATCCTGAGGTTTCAGATAAAAAGTGTACTTATTGGTGAGCTGATTTTCATTAGGGGTACCAATAACATAAAATCCTTCTTTTTTCGGAAAGATAATAAACCCGAACTTCTTGTCGGCCGACACTTTGGTGCCTGCAATTTCTCTGATTGATCCGTTCAGTACTTCAAAAACACATACTTTTTCGGGAACTTTCCGGTTCCAGGTACCTGTTATATGCACCTGAGAAAAAACGGTAAACGGTAAAGCCGCGAATAAAAAACTTAATAGTCTGCTGTTTTGCATGAATTGTTTGTATTATAAAGCTTCTCTTCAGGGTTATTTCTGAAGAGAAGCTTTTGTGATGATAAATGGTATTTGTTTGTTAATGATTAATATGTAGGTTGGTAGGTTGATCCAACAACGGCGGGCGACATATACATTACGTCTGTAGCAAAACCATTTCCTTCCAGTATGGTTATCGGGTTGCCCGAAATATTACCGGAAACCTTGTTGAATACTCTGATCCGGTACATATTCCCTACCTGAGTACCAACAACAACTGCATTATGATAATAGTTGGTTTCTGCAGCTGCAGAACCGGTAAATTTCCTGTGACGGATAAAACTGATCGTTTCGCCGGCCGGCACTGTAAACTGCAGAACTTCATTCTTGTTGGAAAGGTTTCTCGACCATACCTGATTGCCGCGTGAGAAATAAATCAGGTTCTCATCGCCGTTTAATAGCGTCATTTTCTCGGCGTGGTAAAGATTTGAAGTAGACAGTAGTGTATCAGGTGTAATTGTTAAAGCATTGCTGTTAGGTGCTGAAATCTGAGCGAGAATACGCAGATTCGGATCAGTTTTGTCTTGCAGAAACGCCCATCCTACCATAGCTGCGGAATACGACTTATGACCGAGATAACGCAAGGTTTTATTAATGTTGGCATTCGGCATTTTTGATGCTCCTGCACTAGTGGTCTTAACCAGCGTACTACCATTACCGGTAGCTGAGTAAAAAGTGCTGTTTAATTCATCATAGAACAAGGTATTGTGCAGTAAGGTGGCCAGATAATATTTCGATAAATAGTAAGGAGTATTCTGGTCATCAGCTATCTTGGCTCCTGCAAAATAGCCTTTGTTCGAAGCGATATTATGTATAGAATGAAGCTGTCCGTCGTTAATCATATAAATGGCATTCATACCTACGTTAATCGACATCGGCTTTCTTGTTGCAGGAGTTTCATAAAAAATGGTGTTGAAATCGCGAATGAGCTGGAAGGTGTTTAAATCAACGGCAGCCATGTCTCTTTCAGACCACAACATAAATGTACGTCCAACCTGAAGCGAACCGGTAAAATCGGAGCGGTAAGTAGTAAAGAATGCCAGAGAGCCTGATTTGCCTTCCAGGCTGCGACCGTTCACCATCTCAAATAATCCTTCGTATTTAACACCGGGGTTCAGGTTGGTTGGTGTGGTGAATAAATCAACATCAGTATTGGTGCCATTATCTCTGATCACATACCACCCTCTGGTGAATCGCGTAACAACAGAAACATTGGATCTGAAAATACTGGCTACACCTGTTATCTTGTTCTTGGCTGCGAACGTGATCACCCATTCACCGGCAGGTAAATCAACTCTGTAATCGAGGTCTTTCGTGCGCGCTATGGTATCATAATTTCTTCTTGCATTAACTGTTCCGGAGCCATCGTATACTCCCCAGAAATATTCAAAATCTGCACCTGTATAGTTGGATGATACCTGAGGCTGAATATTTAGTTTTTCTTCATATCCAATTACGGTATAACTGGGTTCAATTCCGCTGATGGAAATATCTTCGCGGTCTTTGTAATCGTAATTACCCCGGTCTTTATAGCACGACAATGTTGTTCCAACAATTGTCAGAGCCATAATATATTTAATTAGTTTGTTCATGTTTCAAGCTTTTAATTTCTGATTAAATACCCATGAAAGAATTAAGGGAAAACCACCAGTTCTCCATCTTCGTCCCGTAATGGATTACCGGGGCGCGCAGCATTGTATTCTGCTAATAATCCTCTTAATTTCCCTTTCCAGTGCACGGCAAACACCAAATCATAAACGAATGCAGTCATGAATTCTTCATCCCAGGGTTCGCCGGTCTGATCAATCATGAACTGATGCTTCACCTGGCTGTATTTACCCCAGAACTGAGTTGCATGGTTATCTGACCATGCGTTGGGTCTGATGAGCATATCGGCAAATTCCACCCGGCGCCAGATTTTATTGGCCTCTCCTCTTCTGAAATGCTCATTGACATCAACTTCAATTTGCAGGGCCACGTTTTTGTTTTTCAATGAAGCGTCTCTCAACAATACAATAGGCACGCGCATGTGCATTTCACCGGCTTTTACCACGTATGCCTGGGTTACAGAAGGATCATCAAAGGCTTTATAATGCACTCCGGGAACTGCATTTTCCTTTCCGAATACGATAACCTGCTTAAGTTTAAAAGGTCTGTCGTAATTGGTTATGCCTCCCAGAGCGTACAAATCAAAGTAAACGGTATCCTGTGTTGTATTACTTGCCTGATAGGCGAAGGAATAGGTTTTTAGTGTATCTGTCATGTCGTAGTACGACTGATACAGGTAATTAATTGTCGGGCCAAACTGTGCAATGCCGATACCTTCGTAAAAATTATAGCTATTCTTTTTACAGCCAATCATAAAAGGCAGAGCAAGTAAAATGTATGATAGATTTCTGACTTTCATCTCTGATATTTTTTCAATGTTATTGATAGAACTCATTAAGCGGAAGCGGAACTACATAATTTACTTCTGCTGCAGCCTGTGGCCAGATCATGTCGGCCTTGGCTGCATTAACTCTTTTGTAAGCAAAGAATGCCTGACCTTCTGCAATAAACTCACGGTGGTATTCTTTTGCCAGTTCTTTCCGAAATTCGGCTTCTGAAGCTGGTATTACTGCTGAATTGAGGTTACGTGCAACTCTGTAGGCATTCCAGTACTGTGCTTTTTCCGCATCGGGTGCTGCTTCTGCAGCTATCAGATACATTTCGCTGATTCTGATAATCGGCATCATAAACCTTCCGAGGTTATGTGCAGAAACTGAAGTGGTTGTAGCGAATTTTCTGATGATATACGATTGAATACCGGAACCGTTCTGTACAGTCGTCCATAAACTGGTCTCACGCATATCAGTACCTGTATTTCCATACAACTGCGTAACTACAATAGCACTGGATGTTCCTTTTTTAATGTTTCCAGATGCAAACTGACCATCATATTTTGAACGCAGGTTGTGGTCATATAATCCGAGGATGTGCTCGGATGAAAGGTTCATGTCATTGTTCTGATAGCTGGAAGGTGTACCTAACGGGAATTTCGATGCTCCGTTACTGTTCTTTGCATCTAATATTACTTTGGCTGCCTGATAGGCCTGGCCTTTATCACCGAACCATAACCAGGCTCTGGCCTGAAGTCCTTTTATAGCGTAATAGTTGAAACGGATGAAACGGTAGGCTCCTACTTCAGTTTCCGGGTTGAAATCAGACACCCGGGGGTCAGAAGGCGCTGCCAGTTGAACCGCTGAATAGTTGATAAATGGTTCAATATCCTTAACCAGATTTTCAGCGTCGGTAAGATCCTGCATCAGATGATTTTTGAACACTTCATATGTTTCATGTCTGTTGGGTTCAATCGAAAGTGTTTTCACATAAGGCAGTACTGTACCTGAAGGAATATTTCCCGGAACCGGACCAAACAGTCTTAACAGATCGAAATGACAGAACGCGCGGATTGCCAGACATTCTGATTTGATATAGTCATGGAGATTCGTAGTCCGGAAAACATGTTTATTTGTTTCCAGATATTTTAATATCTGGTTTACATTAGCAATGGTTTTGTACTGCTGAGCAAAAATCCGGGAGAATTGCTCCTGCACACCGGAATGGGTAAAATCCATCAGTGAAATAGCATTTTCAACCGTTCCTGCGGTAAAATCCCAGTTCGATACCAGTCGGTCAATAGTACCGTAGGTCATATGATTACCATATAGGTCGTTCGACTTCAGCAACATGTAAACACCGTTTAAAGCATCTTTAAAACCACTTTCATTGTCGAACAGTACATTTTGTGTCACTTCTGTGCTGGGCTGAACAGTCAGCCATTTTTTACAGGAAGTCATAAACAGACTACCGGTAACCAGACACATCATTATATATTTTGAAGATTTCATAATTCGTTCATTAAAAAAATTAGAAAACAACACCAAGGGTTAAGGAAAGCTGACGGGAGAAAGGATATGAAGTACCTCTCTCGCGCTTTACTGTTGAAATGTAGAATACGTCTGCCATGTTAGCGGCTACATAGGAAGACTGAACTCCCAGCTTTTTCAATAACGCTTTGGAGAAATCATATTGAACGTTTACGTTCCGGAGCTGGAATGTACTTTCATTCTGTACGAAACGTCCGGTTTTATAAGTTGGCGTAGTTACGAGCAGCCCCTTGAATGCAGCCTGATCACCCGGTTCGCGCCAGCGGCTGTTGTACACTCTGGCATCCATATTATACTGATAATTGCTGCTTTCTACTTTTTCGATAAGTGTACTGTTATACATCTGACCTCCGGTACGATAGCTGAATGCAAGGTTAACACTCAGATTCTTGTAACGGAATAAACTGCTGACTGACCCCTGATATTTTGGCTCGTCAATTCCAACATTGGTGAGGTAAGCAGGGCTCCAGGTGAGTGTAGGGTTTCCTTCATTATCCAAGTATATCTCCTTACCTGTGCTGGGATCAATTCCCAGGGATGGTACTACCCAAATGGTATTTGTTGCATAACCTTCTTTATACAGACGGTTAGGAATAGCAGCTACTACATTTTCCAGTTCTTTCTGTGCTTCTTTCAATGCTTCAGACAATGAAACAATTTTATTTCGGTTATGCATTACAGTTGCACTTACACTCCAGGTGAAATTCTTGGCCCGGTCGCGGATAATAAAATAGGTTGCTCTTGCCTCAAATCCTTTATTTTCCAGCTTTCCGATATTGTCGATATAGCTGCTGAAGCCATTAGACAAAGGAAGGTTAACAGACGATATCAGTCCGTTCGTTGTTTCAAGATAGATTTCACCGCTCAGGGTAAGTCTTCTTCCGAAGAAGTCAGCATCCATACCTATATTGTAGTTCATCTTCTGCTGCCAGCGTAATTTCTCATTTCCCAGTTCGATCAACTGAGCGCC
>DATCKB010000048.1:0-3776 GCA_036562505.1 Parasegetibacter sp.
ATTTTTTTAGGTGCTTCCATTGTGGTCATAGTTGCTAAATTTTATAGCCAAAAGTAAGTCATTTCCCCAAAATAGCCTTCCGCTTGTTTATTTTAGACTGCCCAAGATTGGGGGGAATAATTGTTTTTACCCCTCAGCCAGCAACAGCCAGGTTCCGGCTACCGCCGGAAAAGGTGCGGGCTTCGCCCGCCTGTCTCTCTTTCACCAAAAGACGGGGGCGGCGGGAAGCCTTCGGCTCCCCACCCGCCCCCGTTCCTCATAATAATTGCCAAATGGTCCGCCGTTGCTTTAAACATTTCGCTGTGTGGCCGCACTTCGTTAATCCCGCAGGCGAAAACTACCTGTCGCATTCGTACACTATGCAAGGCATTGAGCCAGCTAAAGTAAAAGGCGTCAATTATTGGTATCATTCCCCGCTCCGCACCGAGAAAACCCCCTCCTTTAAGGTTAACCGGAAGCTGAACAAATGGTACGATTTCGGCGAAGGCAAAGGCGGCAACCTGCTGGATTTACTGTTATTATGGAAGGGGATTACCATCCCGGAAGCCTTGCGGCAGTTGAGGGCGGTGGAACCGCTACCCACACCGCCACCGATCCCCAAAGAAACCTCTCCCGCTATTGAAGTCCTAAACACCTTTTACGTTAGTTCATTTTACCTCACGGACTATTACCGTTCCCGACGTATTGCCCGTGAAATTGCCGACCAGTATTTACGGGAAGTGCGCTACAAAAATGGGGAGAAAATTTACTACGCCCTGGGCTTCAAAAACGACGCCGGGGGCTATGAATTAAGGAGTAAATGCCGGTTTCCCAGGCACAATAATATCAGCGCCAAAAAAGCCCATGACCAGTTACTCGGAGCCTGTGAATTAATGAGCCTGCCCGATAGCGACCTGAAAAAGATAAAGCACGGCTATGAAGCTGCCTTAGAAGAACAGTTGACAGAAAATAAAGAGAAGGCCAGGCAGAAGAAACTGGAACTGGAACAAGTACAGGAAAAGTTGCACCAGTTGGAGGAAAAATGGATCAGCGATTCCATAACCCGCGACACTTACGACAGATGGTACTCCACTTATAATACTACTATTATTAATATAAAGGGAGCCATTGAGCGGTACGGGAAAGGTCAGCACATTTTGTTTTCCATATTTCGCAGAAACCTTCCGCTGCTTACAGATATGAAATATGTTTATACAACTTGCGACACCGTGAGGAAGGGAAGATTTATAAGTATGGTGTTCGACAACAATTTATACTATCAGAACGGGATTTATCGAACCCCTACCATGATGGAGGTGCTTTCGCTGAAAGCCCCGCTCATGGCGGAACGTGGCTATTTGATACTTGAAAAAAAGGCGGGATTTCCTGAGAAAATCCCGCCAAGCGGAGAGGGAGGGATTCGAACCCTCGGTACAAGTTTAAGCTCGTACAACGGTTTAGCAAACCGGCCCTTTCGGCCACTCAGGCACCTCTCCAATCTGTTTCCTGACCTCGCCAGCAGAGTTGGCGATTCAGGGCTGCGAAAATAATTAATTATTGCTAATAAAAAATCTTCGTTAAATGAATTTCCGGAAAATTTCTTGATAATGTCTCCGGACGCCGTCCGGTAAATCTGCCCTGATACCCAAAAGCATCCAGACGCCGCCCTGACCACAGATAATCTTACATCGCAGCCAACTGTACCTTCTGCTGCAATTCCATCACATTCTCGCGGAACAGGCTATCTGTATCCATCAGGTCTTTCACCGTCTGGCAGGAATGTATTACTGTGGTGTGATCACGGCCGCCAAAATGCTCTCCGATCGTCTTCAGAGAATTCTTAGTGAAAGATTTTGCCAGATACATCGTAATCTGACGGGCCTGCACTATTTCGCGTTTGCGGGTTTTCTGCAGTAATTTATCGTAAGGAACATCAAAATATTCGCAAACCATCCGCTGAATAGTTTCGATAGTAATTTCCTTACTACTTGTTTTAATGAAGTTTCTCAACACTTTCTTGGCCAAGTCGAGGTCAATTTCCCGTTTATTCAGCGAAGATTGTGCCAACAATGAAATCAACGCACCTTCCAGTTCACGCACATTGCTGTTAATATTGTAAGCCAGGTATTTTATCACCTCTTTTGGCATTTCTACCCCGTCATTCTTCATTTTCCGCTCCAGAATTTCAATCCGGGTTTCATAATCAGGTACCTGCAGGTCTGCACTCAAACCCCAGCGAAATCTACTTAACAATCGCTCCTGAACACCTTCCAGATCTTTCGGTGGTTTATCGGAAGTAAGTACCAGCTGTTTTCCGCTCTGATGCAGGTGGTTAAATATCGCAAAAAACGCATCCTGTGATTTTTCCGCTCTGTTGAAAAACTGAACGTCATCAATAATCAATACATCTATCAACTGATAAAAATGAATAAAATCGTTGATGGCATTATTCCGTCCGTGATCCATAAACTGGTTAATGAACTTCTCGGAGCTCACATAAAGAACAACCTTATTCGGATTATGCCGCTTTACCTCGTTCCCGATACTCTGTGCAAGATGCGTCTTTCCCAGTCCAACCCCACCATAAATTACCAGAGGATTAAACGAATTTGCACCGGGCTTTTCCGCTACAGTTTTACCTGCCCTCCGTGCTACCCGGTTACAATCACCTTCAATAAAATTATCAATTGTATAATTAGGATTTAACTGTGGGTCAATCTGCATCTTCTTAAGCCCCGGTATCACAAACGGGTTCTTAACAGGATTGTTGATGACTAAAGGAAAATCCATTTCGTTTTTTGAATAGGTTTTATATCCGTGAGCCGGAACGTCCATTGTCAATGGTTTGTTATTACTGTTCCCGCTATCTACCATTATTCTGTATTCCAGTTGCGCAGTCTTTCCTAAAATTCTTCTAAGTGTTTTTGCCAGCAGATTTACATAATGCTCTTCAAGATACTCATAAAAAAACTGACTCGGAACCTGTATAACTAATACATCACCCTTGAGTGCTACAGGCTTAATAGGTTCAAACCAAGTTTTATAGTGCTGCCATTCTACAATGTCCTTTATTATCTCTAAACAGTTGCACCAAACTTTGGCAAAATCTTTATCCATTTTCGAAAAAGCAGTTTATATAATTGAGTAAAGAATTTTCATTTCCAAATCAACTCTTCCCTCCATAATTACCTACACCAGAATCGCACTCGTTTCAGTCAGCTTTGGCTCTCTCCACAGAAATCTTCAGCTATAATGACAAGGTATCAAAAAAAATTTGAAGGGGAAGCGAAATTCAAAAAATTATGTTGAAAAAAAAATTTTTTATTCACTAAGATTTTATGCATAAATAACAGTTTAAGATTTCCGGCTTGAAATATAACTAAAACCCTTTGAAATATAAGCACAGACTATATTTCTTTTATTAAATCTGCCATATCTCAGCTCCCCTCTTTCAAACAAACTTATTCACATCTTTCAGGCCCGACTTGAAAAATACATCTTATTTTTTGAACTAAATAAAATATTCCTGCCGCAGCCTGAAAACTTTAGAAAAAGCGATTTGAAATTTAGTTTTTTAACCTTTACATTTGAGCATCCCTCAATATAAAAATATTTAATGAGCTACGAATTAACCGGCAAGCTGATTGCCAAATATGAAACAGTACAACGTTCAGAAACATTCAGAACCAGAGAATTTGTGGTAGAAAAATCTGAAGATATTAACGGTCGCACAATCACCAACTACATAAAGTTTCAATGCGTACAGGACAGAACTGCGATTGTGGATCGCGTAGAAG